>CAZOON010000072.1:0-7421 GCA_964581445.1 uncultured Halanaerobiales bacterium
ACTTTGCTATTATTTTCTTCAAGTTCTATTTTAAATATAGTACTAATAATATCTTCCCTTATCGAGCCTGTCATCTCATTAAACATATCATATGATTCAAACTTATATTCTGTCAATGGGTCTTTCTGTCCATAAGCCCTTAAACCTATACCCTGTCTTAGTTCATCCATATTATCAAGATGTGACATCCATTTTCTATCAATAACCCGCAAAGAAAGCTGTTTACTAATCTCATTAAATAATTCCTTACCCAATTTTAACTCTTTATCTTCAATTAAGTTAATCCCTTTATTTAAAAGATGTCCCTTAATATCTTCTTTATTTTTGTCATTTAAATCATCAAGAGCAAAAGTGGTAAAACCCATTTGATGTAAATAATTCAATAATCCTTCAAAATCCCATTCATCAGGATGAATCTCTTCAGATAAAAACATAGCCATAAGGTCATCAATAACCTGTTTATACATACTCAACAATTTTTCCTTATAATTATCACTAAAAAGAACCTGCTGGCGTTGCTCATAAATAAGTTCACGCTGTTTATTCATTATATCATCATATTGAAGTATTGCCTTTCGTAAATCAAAATTACGTCCTTCAATTTTTTTCTGGGCCCGCTCCAGAGAACGAGTTAACATCTTATGCTCAAGAGGCTCACCTTCATCCATACCCAGTTTATCCATAATTGAGGCTAGATTATCTGAGCCAAATAATCTCAGGAGGTCATCTTCCATAGAAACATAAAATTGTGAAGAACCCGGATCACCCTGGCGGCCTGAGCGTCCTCTAAGTTGATTATCTATTCTTCTACTTTCATGTCTCTCTGTACCCAGGACATGAAGTCCACCTTTTTCCCTAACACCTTCTTCCAGTACAATATCAGTCCCACGGCCAGCCATATTAGTTGCTATAGTAACACTATTTTTTAAACCAGCATCTTTAATAATCTCCGCTTCTCGCTCATGGTTTTTGGCATTTAATACATTATGACTTATTCCCCTGTGTTTTAAACTGCGACTTAAGTCTTCAGATTTATCTATATCTACAGTACCCACAAGTACCGGCTGTCCTTTTTCATGTCTTTTAATAATTTCTTCCACAACAGCATTAAATTTCTCTTTTTCAGTCCTATATATCATATCAGGAAGATCTTCTCTAATCATGGGTTTGTTTGTTGGAATAACAAGTACTTCCATCCCATAAATCTTAATAAATTCCTCTTCTTCAGTAGCTGCAGTTCCTGTCATGCCGGCAAGTTTATTATACATTCTAAAATAATTCTGTTGAGTAATGCTGGCAAAGGTTTGACTTTCCTTTTTAACACTTACTCCTTCTTTAGCCTCTATAGCCTGGTGTAGACCTTCACTAAAACGTCTTCCTTCCATAACCCTTCCTGTAAATTCATCTACTATTTTAACCTCTCCATCTTTAACAATATAATCACGGTCTTTTTTCATCAAAGTATGGGCCTTTAAAGCCTGGTTTAATTGATGATTTAAACCGAAGTTTTTATCATCATAAAGATTATTAATATGCAATAAATTTTCTACCCTGGCCAGTCCCTCTTCACTAAGGGTCACCAGATTATTCTTCTCATCAAGCTCATAATCTCTATCTTTTCTCAATTTAGGAATAACTCTATTAAACTTGCGATAATCTCTTGTTGATTCCTGAACAGGCCCTGAAATTATTAATGGTGTGCGCGCTTCATCAATTAAAATACTGTCAACTTCATCTAAAATTGCATAATAATGTCCTCGTTGTACCACATCATCTGAATTATAGGACATATTGTCACGCAAATAATCAAAACCAAATTCGTTATTTGTTCCATATGTTATATCAGCCTGATAGGCCTCTTTTCTCTCCCCTGCTTTCATACCATTTAAAATTACTCCTACTGTTAAGCCTAAAAAGCGATATATCTGTCCCATCCATTCACTATCTCGTCTTGCAAGGTAATCATTTACAGTAACGACATGAACCCCCTTGCCGCTAAGTGCATTTAAATACACCGGCAGGGTTGCTGCCAGTGTTTTACCTTCTCCGGTTTTCATTTCTGCAATCTTACCCTGATGAAGAAGAATCCCACCCAAAATCTGCACATCAAAATGTCTAAATTTTTCTTTAGTAGAGCGTTGAGCCGCTTCTCTAACAACAGCAAAAGCCTCAACTAAAAGCTCATCCAAACTTTCTCCTTCGTCCAATCGTTTTCTGAATTCAACTGTCTTCTTTTTTAATTCAAGGTCAGTGAGTTTCTTAATATCATCTTCTAAATTATTAATTTCATCAAGCAATGGTTGTAATTTTTCCAGCTCTTTTTCATTAGGATCTTTGAAAATCTTTTTAATAAAATTTAACATATATTATCACCCTGATTTTATCTTAAATAGAAATAAATGCCAGGATAAATCAAACCCTGACATTAAATTCTTTAAATTAATTATATCACTTTTTTATTTAAAACTCAATCTTATGATAAAAAAGGCCACACATCAAAGATGGTGACCTCATAAGTAATGTTTCTAAAATGTTGGCTCTATTAAACCATAATTCCCGTCTCTTCTTTTATAAACCACATTCACCTCTTGAGTTTCTGCATTTGAAAAAACAAAGAAATCATGATGTAAGAGATCCATTTGCATCACTGCTTCCTGAATATCCATTGGTTTTATAGCAAAACTTTTTGTTTTAACAATTTTAGGTTCATATTCATCTTCATCAGAATGATTAAAAATCTCTTCTTTTCTTTCATCACGATATTCTTCTTTCATTTCCTGTTTTTTCTCAATCAGCTTTCGATGAATTTTAGTTTTGTATTTGTGAATTTGACGCTCCAGCTTCTCAATTACTCCATCAATAGATGCATACATATCATCTGTTTCTTCTTCGCCTCTTAAAATCAATCCATTTACAAAGGAGGTTACTTCAACTATATGTCTATCTTTTTCTACCTCCATTGTTATCTGTACTTCAATAGGTGAATCACCAAAGTATTTTTCCAGCTTTTCTACCTTCTCACTTGCATATTTTTTCAGCGCCGGAGTAATATCGATATTCTTTCCATAAGTCATAATCTTCATAGCAAGCTCTCCTTTCATTAATAAACCCTCAATATATATATATTATTCGACAAAAAGACATCGAATTCCTGCCACAAATATTATATTATAAAAAATAATTTGAATATTATTAATTTTATTCTATTGAAAAAACCTGACTGAAATCAATCAGCCAGGTTTATTTGTTGTTATATTATTTTTATAATTTAACAACATTAGAAGCCTGTGGACCACGGTCTCCGTCAACGATCTCAAACTCTACTTCCTCACCGTCTTCTAGAGATTTGAACCCACTATCATCAATTGCCGAAAAATGTACAAATACATCGTCTCCGTCTTCCCTTTCAATAAAACCGTAACCCTTTTTTGCATCAAACCATTTTACTTTTCCTGTGTAAATCATTTATAAACATTCCTCCTGTAAATTCTTTAAATGGATATATCTATCCATCATTTTTAATATATCACAAGTAATTATTCTTGTCAAATACTTGCTGCCGTTGCCAGAGTTAAAATATATACCCTTTTAACCCTTGCCTCTTCTTTTAAAATTTTACTTATTTCATTAGTAGTTGCTCCAGTAGTAAAAATATCATCTATGAGCAAAATATTCTTCCCTTTAATCCTATTATATCTATATTGTATTTTAAATATACCTGAAATTTCTCTTTTTCTTTGCTGATAATCCAGATTCCAAAAAGGCAAAGTATCCATAGACCTGACTAAATAATCATCAAGATAAGATATTTGTTCTCTTTGAGCCAATTCTCTTGCCAGTAAATCAGCCTGATTAAAACCTCTAATAATTTTCTTTTCTTCACTAAGAGGCACAGATAAAATATATTCTATATCTTTATTTTTATAGTATTTGCTAAAATATAAATACATAAGTCCTCCAAAAGGCCTTAAGAGCTCTTTCTGACCATCATATTTAAATTTTAATATTAATTCCCTGAATAACCCTTCATATAAAGCAACCGCCCTGGCCTGCTCGAAAAAAGGCTTATGCCGACGGCATTCCTGACAAATGTCAGTATTACCTCCGGCATATTCGCGTCCACATATACTACAATATTTTGAAATAAAATTTATCTTTTTTAAACAATCATAACAGAGTCCACCAACTTCATCATAATCAATAGTTTTGCCACAGTGTAAGCATCTATTTTTATGAGGATATACCAAATCAAGTAAATAATCAAAAATATTCATATTAACCAACCAGATCAGTAATATTATAACTCAATTTAATATGGTCTAATTTTTTTCTGGCCCTCTGCAGGGCATTATCTACGGTTTTAATATTAACCTGTAAATTCAAAGAAATCTCCTGATAGGACTTGCTATCAAGATACTCCATAAAAACTTCGCGCTCCAATTCTGTTAATTCTTCTTCCATATCTTTAAATATCAGTGCCAGGATTTCCTTAAAAATAAATTTTTCTTCTAAATTTTCTTCTTTATCAGGAAGAATTTCATTAAAACTCCTTCCTGTACTATCATCATAATTAATTGTCTTATCAAGTGAAGTTGAGGTATTTAAAGGTATATGTTTCTGCCTGTTTGCCCTTTTAATAGCTGAAACCAATTGTCTATGTACACACAATTGGCAAAAACCCCTGAAAGATGCCTCTCGTTCAAATTTATAATCCCTTATTGCCTTATACAAACCTACCATGCCTTCCTGAATGACATCATCTTTATCTAAACCTTTAATAAAAAAATATTTTGCCTTAGCATATACAATGTCCATATTCTTGTTTATCAAATACTCTATTGCCAGCTTATTATCCTGTTGAGCCCTGGATATAATCTCTTCTTCTCCCTGCTTATTTGTCATGCAATCACCCCAGAAGTTATATTAATTGATTAAAAAACTTAAAACATCTGCAATAGATAGGTCTAAATCCACTATAGTGGCCATGACCAGTAAAACTATCAAAGATAATAACAAGTTTATTTCCCACTTCTTTAAAAAGTGATTATCTTCAGGACTTTTTTTATGATATCTCATATACTTGATCATTCATGATTATATTTTCCACCCCCTTAATTTATAATAAAAACTAAAATATTAATAATTGCCTTCTTTCTCATATTTTTCCTTCAATTCTATATATACTGGATAAATCTTAAAATTCCTGCTTATTTTATTAAAATTCCATTACTAATTAGTCTTTTTGTGCTGGGATTACTTACAGTAAAACCTCTGACAACCATCCTGGCTGACCCTCCACCATCAAGATTTATAGCCTCAATAATATCATTATCTAAGATATATTTTGCCATCTCTTCCAGAGTCATACCTATACTTAATTCAGCCTGCCTGCCATCAATGGTAAATATCTTTAAATGACTATCAGAACTAATACCAAGGGCAGTTCTAGGGGCCCTTCCATATAAGATATCATTTTGAAATTCTTCTTCTTTGCCAGTAATATAAATATTTCCATCTTTGATTAAAGTAGGTCCTGCCCCCAGGGCATATAAAATATTTTTATTAGACCAGTCTGCTGAATAATTAATGGAATAATCAATTTTATCTCCCATTTTAAATAAAGCTGCATTATCAACAAGCTGGATTATAAAACCATCTTCAGGTATTTTACTAATATTTTCATTACCTGTATTAATGCTGATTATTTTTTTATTATTAACTATTATTTCTTTGAATCCAGTTTTTAAAGCCGGTGCATATTCACCATAAAATTTATTGAACATAATTGTTTCTTCAACTTTTACCTTTCTATTAAGCCCATCAATATTTATTTTAAAATCTGAATTTGTCTTCTCTAAAAAAAGTTGCCATTCCAGTTGTGAAAATAAAATTTCCCCACTGGCAGTAATTGCAAGAGATGACCTATTTTTCAGGGGTTCACTTACTGGTATTCCATCAACAAGCAAAAGACCCAGGGGTTGACCAGAATAATGAAAATATCCACCATTAACACCTGCCAGGGCCCTTTTTGCCAGTACTGTTTCCTGCAAATCCTCAAGTCCGGCAAGCCTGTCCCCGGCCAGATAAGTCTCAACTTGAAAATTGGGATTACTAAGATCAAGGTCAAGAATGGTTATTAAACGAGGTCCCCACCAGCTTAACTGTCTAATCTCCTGGTACTTCAAACCCCATTCAATTATTGCATCAACACTGAGCTCTTCTTCAATTTCTTCTGACAGTCTTACTAATTTACTATTATTAAAAAGTTTTGCCAGTAGCTCTTCATATTTTAATGAAGAATTATAATAACTTTGCAAAAGAGAAATATCTAAATTCAGCTCTTCATCTACATCAATTATTTCCCCGCCCGTATCTCTTATTGCCCTGATATGATGATAATTCGACTTTGATTTTCCCCTGTATTCCGGTAAAATTAAATAATCATCTTTTTTGCTCTTCAAAACATTATTTAATATATTAGTCCTTATAATAACAGCAGCTGCCCTTAATAAAGTTTCATTTTCGCTTTTTATAGATTCAGCCAGTAGACAGGGCAACAATTCCTCCAATTTGATAACATTATAAATATCAAAACCATTTTCAGAAAAATTAAGCTCAAATCTTCCAGGATATAAATTGTCATTAATAACTAACGGACCATTAATTATTAATGATTTTGCTGAAAATATATATTCCCCTTCTTGATAAACAAAAATATCCCCGCTATTTTGCCGGGAATAACCTCTAATCCAGGTATTCCAATCTTTACCCCGCAAAATTTTTGCTTCCTTTTCTGCATCTTCCTTTTTTTGATAAGGGCCAGATTGAATCTTAAATAGCTCATTTTCCTCAACTATGCGCATAGATTTAGACATTTCTTCTATATTTTTCAGTTCAATCATTATTTCCTGACTTTTTTCTTGAGCTAAGCTGGCAAAAATCTGTATATACCATTCTTTTGAATTTTTTTTATCACTGATATTATAGCTCTTATCCCTGTCTAATTTATATATATGATTATCATATAAAAAATCAATTATTTCAATATCTTCTACTGCTACTATTTCTAAATTATTAAGATTGTTAAATATTTTCAACCTTATTTCTTTATTATTTCTAATAAACTTGCTGAGGTCTGCTGTAAAAGCAGCAGTAATATCATAAGATATAAATAATAAAATAATTAATAAGAAAAATATCACTGCTGCTTTTTTTATTAAATCCATTACTTTACCCCCTGCTCTTCCTCTCCAGCAAGCTGTCTATATAGAGTCTGATTTAGCGTCCCAAAACCCATCTGGCTAGATGAAACCCTGCTCAATTCTTCATCTAGCATATCTGTAAATAGATCTTCAGCAAAACCACCATCAATCAATTTATTCTCAGGAATCGTTTTTCTCATGGCCTTAAAGACCTCTTTA
>CAZOON010000073.1:0-7345 GCA_964581445.1 uncultured Halanaerobiales bacterium
GTACAAGACCAGCAGATTGTCTTGTTGCCATTGGCCCATCTATATCTGCAAATAATTATGAGGTAGATGACAGGGTATTTAATAGTTTTAAAAAGACTAATTTACCCCTGCATAAATTTTTCAGGAAAAATAATGATGGAAAATATCAACTTGACCTCTGGAAGGCCAATGAGATTATCTTAAGAAATAAAGGAATTCCTTCTGAGCAAATTATACAGAGTAAACTATGTACATACAGCCATTCCGATTTATTTTATTCATATAGAAGGGATGGAAAAAATACAGGCAGGATGGCAAGTATTATAGTTCTCTAAAGGATTTTGTCTTTATTTATCGAAGTATTATCCAGGTGATAAAATGGATAATGTTTATAATCTAAATAATAATAATACATATAAAGCAGATAGAAAAAGTAATAAATTATTATATATTATACCTATTATAATTATTCTTATTATAGTATATCTTTTATTTGTGCGGAATAAATCGATTGTAATCAGGGCTGAATATGGTGAAGTAGTCGATGGTTTTAGCAGCAAGTCCCTTATTATCAGGGATGAAAAAATATATTATTCTCCTTATTCTGGAACAGTAAAATTGAAACAGGAAGAAGGAGATAGGATTGGTGTTGGTTTTCCGGTTATTAGCATTATTAATACTGAAGAGAAAAAGACCTTATATAATCATGAGTCTGGGATAATAAGTTATTCTACAGATAGCCTTGAAGAAAGTTTGAGTTTATCTAAAATTGAAAATATTTCTGTTAAAGAATTTGACAATCTAAAGAGAAATTTTAGTTTTAATATGTCTGGAGGATCAGTAACAAGGGGGCAGCCAGTTTATAGGATTATTAATAATTATCGATTTTATATGATATTAAAAACAAGTGCAAAAGAGGCTAAAAGATACAGATATAATGAATTGATTTTTATTAACTCCGAAAATGTTGAGGGAAAGATGATAAAGGCTTATATAAAAAAGAAAATAATAGAAAAAGAAGAGGCCTTACTTATATTAGAATTAGAAAGATATGTCAGGGAATGGTCGAGTGTTCGCTGGGTGGAAATTGATTTTATCAAAAATATTTATAGAGGTATAGTTATACCTCGTAATGCTGTTTTTACCAGACCAGAGGGGAAGGGTGTATTAATTAAGCTAAATAAAAAAGATTTTGTTTTTAAAAAAATAAAAGTAATAAATGGCAATGATGAAGAGCTCGTAGTTTCTGGTTTAAATATTGGTGATTGGGTTGTAATTAATCCAGAGGCTATTAACTTTGGTAATGGGAGGTTATAATAATGGATGAAAGAGTTGCAGCAAAACGTCTGGAGAATGTAAAAAATAGAATTAAAAAGACGGCAGAGAGGGTTAACAGAGACCCCTTAGATATTAAGTTAATTGCAGTGAGTAAAAATCATGGTATAGAAAAAATAAATTATTTTAAAAAAAATGGTATTGAAATATTTGGAGAAAACAGGGTACAGGAATTACTGGACAAAGATGAAGAGCTTAAAAGTAATTTAAATTGGCATTTTATTGGCCATCTGCAAAGAAATAAGGTAAAATACATTATGAGAATGGACAACTGTTTAATGATACATTCTATAGATAGTAAAAAACTTGCCCGGGAAGTTAATAAAAGGGCAAGAAAAAACGATAGAGTTATGCCAGTATTATTGGAAGTTAATGTATCGGGGGATGAGAATAAATATGGTTTTACACAGGAAAAAGCTTTAGATTTTGCTATGAAGATAAATGATTATAAAAATTTAGATCTGAGGGGGTTAATGACCATTGTTCCCTATGTGGATGATGTGGAAGAAGTGAGACCCTATTTTAAAAAATTAGCTGTTTTAAAAAATGACTTAAATGATAAAGGACTTTCTTTAAAAGAATTATCCATGGGTATGAGTAATGATTTTGAAGTGGCAATAGAAGAAGGGGCGACAATGGTTAGAGTAGGAACAGGCCTATTTGGAGAGCGAGAATACTAAGCAAAGGAGAAATTTTATGGAATTAAAAGATTATTGGGATAAGTTTCTGGGACTTTTCGGCTTTTTAAGTGATGATAAAGAATATAATAATAAAAAACCCAGGATTAAATCCAGGGCCGATTCTAAGGTAGTTAGTATTAGTAAAAATCAGGATTTTAAGCTTGTTTTTTATAAACCTGAATCTTTTGATGAGATTAAAGATATAGCTGATAAACTTAAAAATCGCAAGGCAGTTATTTTGAATCTGGAGCAACTTGACCATAATAATGCCAGAAGATTTATTGATTTTATGAGTGGAGCTGTTTATGGTCTTGAGGGAAGGATACAAAAAATTGCTAATGGAGTATTTATCTTTACTCCAAGTAATATCAAGCTTGATGGCAAGGATATTGAAGAGTCGATAAATAATAATTCATTTATTTCAAATTGATTGGAGGATATTTGAGTGGGTTTACTTATTACTTTAGTTAATACTGTTTTTACAATTCTATACTGGTTGATTATTATCAGGGTTATTATTTCGTGGGTGCGTCCGGGTTTTGCTGATGAGAGATGGCGTAAAATTCTTACATTTATTTATGATGTAACTGAGCCAATACTGGCACCAATTAGACGGCTTATACCTACAGGTAATATTGGTCTAGATTTTTCTCCGTTTATTGCCTTACTGGCATTAAACATTATTAAAAATTTTCTTATTAGATTACTTTTTAGTATATAAAGGGGTATGATATATTGGATAAAGAAAAGCTATTGTCACATCTACACCGGGAAGAAGACAGGATTCTTGGTGGATCTATATTAGATAAGATAGAATTAGTTATAAAAAGAAAAAATGAAGAGACAACAAATTTTTTAGATCCTTATGAGAGAGAGATTACAATTAATCTATGCAAACAGTTTTATGATATAAATTATCTTGAAGATGGCGGATATAAAAAAGCTGAAAGACAGAGGATAAATATTTTCCCGGAATATCTCTTTGTGGATCATATTGATTCCCCTGTCAGCATTTTAAAGATTGAAGGTAATTTTGATTTTTGTCCTGTAAATCACCGTGACTATTTAGGGGCAGTAATGGGACTGGGGATTAAGAGAAAGATGATTGGTGATTTGCTTGTTCTTGATGATTTTGCTCAACTTGTAGTTGGGGATGAAATTAAAGATTTTTTGTTGTTGAAATTAAAGCGGGTGAATGAAGTACCTGTATCTGTTAGTGAAATAAAGCGAGATGATTTAGTTTTTCCTACAGATAATGCAAAAGTAATTAAGGCAACTGTGGCTTCTATGCGTCTGGATGCTATTGCCAGTGCTGGTTTTGGTGATTCCAGAAATCGGATAAGCAGGAAGATTAAAAATGAAAAGATTAAATTAAACTGGAAGCCAGAAAATAATCCCGCCCAGACTATAGAACTTAATGATTTAATATCTTTTAAAGGAAGAGGCAGGGTAAAGGTTGTTGAGGAGAATGGTCATTCCCACAGGGGAAGGATTAAATTAACTTTAAAACGATATACTTAGGAAAGAGGGATCTTAATGAAATTAACACCACTTGATATCTATAACAAAGAGTTTAAAAAATCAGCCTTTGGTTATAATGTAAATGAAGTTCAGGATTTTCTTGATGAAGTAGGGGTTGCCTATGAAAAGTTATTGAAAGAGATAAATTCTTTAAAGGATGAAAATGAGAGGATGAAAGAAAAGCTTGATAGTTATCAGGACCTTGATGAAAGATTGGGCTCAACCCTTAAAGAAGTACAAAAAACCGTACAGGAGCAAACAAAACAGGCTGAAAAAAAGGCTGCAAATATTGTTCAATCTGCTAAAATGGAAGCTGAAAAGATTAAGGAAGGAACTAAACTTAAAATTCAGAAAGAATATAAGAAATTAAGCGAATTAAAAGAGAGTAAAAACTATTTTAAGATTAGATTTAAAACCCTTTTAGAAAGTCATCTGGAATTACTGGAAAAAGATAAAAATGACGAAGAGCTGGATTCTAATTATGATTTTGCAGTAAGTGAACATAGTCTTGACGAATAGATAATTATGAGATATAATTATTGAGTATAATATTTTTTAATGATAATATTATTAAAGACTGAGAATGAGACAGTAATATTTAGTAATATTCACAGCGAGCCGGAAATGGTGGAAGCCGGTAATAATATTGAATATGAAAATCACTCAAGAGTTGACAGACTGAATAATAGGTAAGTCTGTACGCAGGTCTGCGTTAAAGATGTATGAGAGAACATTTATTAAAATGTTAATTAGGGTGGTACCACGGTCCTTTCGTCCCTTGCTGGATAAGGGACTTTTTTATTTGCAATATATTAATTTGTAATATATAAAATTAAACAAATATAAGGAGGATATTAATGGGATATAAGGATACTATTAATTTACCCAAAACTGATTTTCCCATGAAGGCCAATTTAAATGAGCGTGAATTGGACTTTCAGAAATTCTGGGAAGAAAAAGATATTTATGAAAGGGCAATAAAAAAAAGAGAGGGCAATAAACCATATATTTTACATGATGGCCCTCCATATGCAAATGGTGATATTCATATAGGACATGCCCTTAACAAGATTTTAAAGGATATTGTAAACAGGTTTAACACTTTGAAGGGGTATTATGCTCCCTATGTGCCGGGCTGGGATACACATGGTCTTCCTATTGAACATAAGGTTACTAAAGAAATGGGAGATAAGGCCAGGGAACTTTCGGTTAAAGATTTGAGGCAAAAATGTACTGATTATGCTTATAAATATATAGATAGGCAGAGGGAGCAATTTATCAGACTTGGTGTCTGGGGAGAATGGGAAAACCCCTATATTACTTTGAACCCGGAATATGAGGTAAAACAAATAGAAGTCTTTGGTGAGATGGCAAAAAAGGGCCTTTTCTATAAAGGTAAAAAGCCAGTTCACTGGTGTCCTCATTGTGAAACTGCGCTTGCTGAAGCTGAGATTGAACACAGGGATGTCAGGTCTCCTTCAATTTTTGTTAAGTTTCCCGTGAAGGAAAAGATTGAGATTGGTGGACTTGAATTAAACCCAGAAGATAGTTATGTAGTTATCTGGACCACCACACCCTGGACTATACCTTCAAATATGGCTATTGCCCTTCATCCTGACTTTGATTATGTGGTAGTTCAGGAAGGCGATAATAAACTTGTAATGGCTAAAGAGCTTGTTGATAGTGTTATGGAAAAATCCGGGATAAAGGATTATAAAATTATTGGTGAGAGTTTTAAAGGCAGTGAGCTTGAAAGGAAAAAATGTCGTCATCCTTTTGAAAATAGAGATTCATTAATTATCCTGGGTGATCATGTAACCCTTGAGCAGGGTACTGGTTGTGTGCATACTGCACCAGGTCATGGTCACGAGGATTACCTGGTAGGTCTGGAGTATGGATTAGATATTTATGCTCCCATGGATGACCAGGGTGTCTTTACAGAAGAATCTGAAAGATTTGCAGGCAAATATTATGATGATGTAAATATTATGGTTACAGATATATTGAAGGAAAAAGATCTTTTAATGAATCTGGAATTTATTGACCACTCCTATCCACATTGCTGGAGATGTAAGGGTGGTTTAATCTTCAGGGCAACTGACCAGTGGTTTGCCTCAATTGACAAGATTAAAGATGAGGCCCTGCAGGCTATACATGATGTCAAATGGTTCCCTGAATGGGGAGAAGAAAGAATGACTAATATGATATCTGAACGCTCAGACTGGTGTATTTCCAGACAGAAAAAATGGGGTGTTCCTATCCCTGTATTTTACTGTGAAGATTGTGGTAAAGCGATAATAAATGATGAGTCTCTGACTGCGGTTAAAGAATTATTTGGCAGGGAGGGTTCAGGTGGCTGGTATGAACATGAGGCTGCTGAGATACTTCCTGATGATTATAAGTGTCCACATTGTGGTGGAAGCAATTTTACTAAAGAAGAGGATATTATGGATGTCTGGTTTGATTCTGGCTCCAGTCATAAGGCGGTTATGGAAAAAAGGGATAATCTGACCTGGCCGACCCAGATTTATCTAGAAGGTACTGATCAATATCGAGGTTGGTTTAATTCATCATTATTGACAGGTGTTGCTACCGAAGGGCGGGCGCCATATAATGAAGTAATTACTAATGGATTTACAGTTGATGATAAAGGTAATAAGATGTCAAAATCTCAGGGTAATGTTGTTTCCCCACAGGATGTTATCAATCGATATGGTGCAGATATTTTGAGATTATGGGTGGCATCGTCTAATTTTAAAGATGATGTCCGGGTTTCTGATAAGATATTAAAACAGAATTCAGAAGTATACCGCAGGATAAGAAATACCTTTAGATTTATCCTGGGGAATATTAATGATTTTGATGTAGATAATGATTATATAACTTTTGATAAGAGATATGAGCTGGACCAATGGGTAAGAACGAGATTGGAAGAACTGGTTAAAAAGACCACTAATTCTTATGAAAAATATGAATATCACCGGGTATATCATGATGTTCATAATTTCTGTGCTATTGAAATGAGCTCTCTTTATGTTGATATTATCAAAGACCGTTTATATACTGATGGTACTGAGTCTTTAAGTAGAAGGGCTGCCCAGAGCACATTATATGATGTATTAATTACACTTGTGCGTCTTGTTGCCCCTGTATTAGTTCATACAGCTGAAGAGGTATGGCAGTATCTCAGTGAAGAAAATAGGAAATATGATAGTATCTTCCTTGCTGACTGGCCAGAGTTAAGTCCTGAATATTATAATAAGGAATTTATGGATAAATGGGATAAATTACTTGCAGTAAGAAAAGATGTAGGCAAGGCCCTTGAAATAGCAAGGTCAGAAAAGTCACTCGGTAATTCCCTTGATGCTAAAGTTATTCTGGAGCCTAAAGATGAGGAGCAGCAAGAATTACTTGAATCCAACCTGGAGCAACTGGCAGATCTTTTTATAGTTTCCCAGGTGGAGTTAGATGGAGAGCTGGATGGAGTTTTTCATGAGGGAAATGAAACAGGAGTAAAAGTACTTGTAAGTGATGCAGAGGGTGAAAAATGTGCTCGGTGCTGGAAGTATAGTGTAACAGTTGGTGAAAATGAAAAGCATCCTGATTTATGCTCCCGCTGTTTGGCAGTAGTAGAGGAAGAAGAGTAATATATATGAATTTAATATAATAAAATATAAGAATTGGGACCCTGTCAGATGAAATTATTTCTGACAGGGTTTTTATATTTTGAACAAAAAATGTACAAAAAAAGAAAAATAAGCAAAATAATAAAAATTTTCCATGGTAAAAGAAGGAATATATAAGATATTAACGAATATTAACTTATGTTA
>CAZOON010000074.1:0-7204 GCA_964581445.1 uncultured Halanaerobiales bacterium
TTCTGGATTTAAAAATCTTTCAAAAATCAATCCATAATCCAGGGGGTTTATTTTTGTTATCCCCAGAAGATATGAAACCAGACTCCCCGCAGCTGAGCCCCTTCCCGGGCCAACTCTTATATCATTTTCTTTTGCATAAGAAATAAAATCATAAACAATTAAAAAATATGATGAATAACCCATTTTTTCAATAATATTTAACTCATAATCCAGTCGTTTTTGGGCTGTTTTATTTTCACTTAATTCTTTTCTTTCTAAACTCTCTCTACATAATTTTCTTAAAAACAATCTGGGATTATCTGTTTCAGGATAATCTGGTAAAAAAAAGTGCTTATATTCTAAATTAACGTTGCATTTTTCAGAAATCTCTACCGTGTTATTGTAGGCATCATCAAGGTCCGGAAATAAAGCCTTCATCTCTTTTGGACTTTTAAAATAAAATTCATTATTCGGAAAAGTCATGCGGTCTTCATCATAGATTGTCTTGCCTGTCTGAAGTGCAAGTAATATTTCATGCAGAGCAGCATCTCTTTTTTCTTTATAATGTACATCATTTGTAATAACCAGTGGTATGTTCTCTTCATTTGCCAGTTTTATAAGATTAGCATTAACCTTTTTCTCTTCTCTTAAATGATGGTCCTGTAATTCCAGATAAAAATTATCGGCAAAAATTTCTTGATATTCTTTCACTGTCTTTTTAATCTCTTTTTCATTAGCATATAATATTTTTTGGGGGATTTCCCCCTGAATACATGCGGAAAGTGCAATAATACCCTCTCTATTTTCATATAATAGCTCTTTATCTGCCCTTGGCTTATAATAAAATCCTTCAAGCCAGGCTTTACTTACAATATTTATCAAATTATGATATCCATTATTATTAGCTGCCAGCAAAAGTAAATGATATCTCACATTACTGTCCTTTTTAAACCTCGAATCAGGGCTCAAGTATATTTCACAACCCAGGAGTGGTTTTACACCTTCTTTTTGGGCCTTTTTATAAAAATTATACATCCCATAAAGTACTCCATGGTCAGTTATTGCAACTGCAGGCATATTATATTCTTTAGCTTTGTGGATCAGATCATTAACCCTCACTGCTCCATCAAGAAGACTAAATTCTGTATGATTATGGAGGTGAACAAAATTTTCCATTTTCATAACCCCTAATTATTTTTCTTTTCTTTATACATAGCTCTATCAGCCTGATCAAATATATTATAAAGATCCTCATCCTCAACCCTGGTAGCAACACCAAGAGAAATATCTATTTCCTGTTTATTAGTTTCTTCTTTTATTCTCTTTAAAATTTCAACTGCAGAGCCTGTATCTGTATATAAAGATAAAATAGCAAATTCATCTCCACCAATTCTTGCAATAATATCTTCCTCTCTTAATACAGATTTCAATACTCTGGCCGTTTTTTTCAAATATCTATCTCCCTGTAAATGTCCAAACAAATCATTAGTCCTTTTTAAATTATCAAGATCTGCAATAATTATACTTATCGGTGAAATTCTTGAACTATTTAATCTTTCAAGCTCATTTTCAAAATATCTTCTATTATATAAATCTGTTAGATAATCTCTAAAACTAAAATAACTAATTTTATTAATCACAACAAAAACACCATAGGATAATACTATTATCCCTGTAATTGATATAATATGAAAAAACATGAAGCTCCTGGCAAAACTAATAACAGAAAATATATTTAATAAAAATCCATAAAATACTAAAATAGCGCCTATACATAAAATATTTATTTCCAATTTACGAATATAAATATAGGCAATAAAAGAACTAATAAAATATAAAATAAATAAAAATAAATTGCTAGAATATATATAATTAATAGGGAAAAATATCATCCATATAACAATATTAACAATAATAAAAAGATAATGCCAGTATTTTTTTAGAAAAGTCATCATATTTATCACCTATATAAAAAGTTCTACAAAATTATTTAAAATCCTACTATAAATATGATTATTTGCAGGTTATTATATAAAAACCTCAGAATGAAGGAGTGAAAATATTGAATCGCATAATACCTGCATTTTTTATTGCCCTGGGAGTAGTTCTTGGGGGTTCTTTCACAGGTAGTTTAGGAGGATTATTTATTAATCAATCTACAATAAAACTCATGAGCGATATAGCAGAAGATTTAAAATTATATGCTATTATCAGCGCTATTGGAGGAACATTTACAAATTTACGTTTGCTAGAAGGTGTCTTCCAGGGCGAATTAATACTAATAGCACAACAATTTTTAATCTTATTAAGTGCATATTCTGGCGCCCAACTCGGATACTGGATAATAACTATTTTCTGTGGAGGTAAATAAAAATGCCCTTCCCCTTTTTTATTTATAATAAAAGAGAATTACGATTTACCCTTGTAATTTTCATTCTGGGTATAATCATTGGAGCATTATTATTAAATATAATTGTCAGTAAAAAGTTAGATATCTTAATACTTGATAATAATAAATTAAAAAATAATTGTCAGGAAAAAGATTTAGAAATTAACGAACTTAAATCCAACCTCAAAGAACAAAAAAAACATTTTATCCAAAAACTGAGTATTGAAATCAACAGTGATTTAAATCAACATACTGAACAGAAAATAGAAAAAAAAATCAAAGATCTACTTTCAGGACTAATAGGAGAAAATTATAAAAACCTGGATCCTCTTTTATTAAGAAATATTATTCATCAACGTTACCTTATGGTTGAAGATAAGACATATCGCCTGGAATTGGATTATATTGTCATTAGCGAAGAACTGAAAATTTTTGTCAAGATCTCTAAAAATAAAGAAGAAAACAGTGAGCCCTAGATTTTGTGAAAATCATTACACATGTTAGCTAATTACTTTATAAGATCTATTATCTATGGTATAATTAATTTGAAAATATCAGGAGGTGTAAGTATTAATGAATAAAAATGAAGTTAAAAAGATAATTGATAAAATCAGACCAAGTCTTCAGGCTGACGGCGGAGATGTTGAACTCGTTAAAATTGAAGATGATGGTACAGTTAAAGTAAAATTGCTAGGCGCCTGTCATGGTTGCCCCCTATCTACATTGACGATAAAAAATGGTATTGAAAGAACCTTAAAAGAACATATACCTGAGGTGAAAGAAGTAGTCCCTGTTTAATAATCAAATCTAAGAAAGGCATCCTTTAAAAGGGTGCCTTTTACATTTCATCTTCCGCAAAATCATATATTCCCATTTCAAGATCAGCAAATAATATCTTTTGTAGATCATTTATTAATATATTCATTCTGTGTTCTTTTTCCAGATAAGTTTTAATATCCTGATTCAATTCAATTATTTTTAATAGATTTTCTAGTTTCTTCTTTTCTTCTTCACTTATCTCTTTACCTGATAAGGTCTTTGTCTGAATATTAATTTCCTGCTGTTGGTAATCCTTTAACATTTTTGCTGCCTTTTCATCATTAAGAACCTTACTTCGAATCTTCTGATACTCATTATATTCATCGGATTCTCTAATTGACCTTGCCAACCTGTGAGCCTTATCGTATACAGACATAATTAATCACCTCATTTAAAATTTATTATTTTTCCTTTTATTTTATTATTAATTTTAATAATAACGTAAGTATAAAAAGGGATATAACAGGGACCTTTTGGGTTTAGCCCGGACAGATAAATAATTAGTCTTGAGTTTTTTTTCAACTTTTTCAGTATATTTTGATTATAACACACTAAACTATTTTATCAAGTCTAGATTGCAAATATTCCCTGATCATTTTTAACTAACTTCAATATTTGTTCTTCAATACCATTATAAGCATTTATATAGACTAAGTATATTTCTTCACCAATCTTTCCTCTAATCTCATAAGATAAAATTTCTTCCAGATTATCTTTTGGTATAAGTGCAAGTTTAGCTTCCTCGATTATCTCAAGTCTTCTGCCAACCAATTCCTTTGCAGTATTTTCAGAAATAACTGCTCGTTTAATATCTCTTTTTTCATGTGAATCAAGATAATTCAGGGCACTTACACCCAATATTTGCCCATTATCAAGGGGAATCTGAACATTTATTATATCAGGATAGTAGATTATATCATTCGGCATGTAGGCTAAAGACACAAAAGCTATATTTTCTGACGCTTCAATATAAGTAGCCTCCATATTTGGATAATTAATCTTTGCTAAATATTCTTCTGCTTTTTCTGCTGCTTCTTTTTCATTTATATTTTTAGAATCAGATTTTCTTGAATTTAATATATTTAATACAAAACCCCCATTCTTACTAATATCAACAGTAAATTTTCCTTTTTCCTTATCTTCTATAGTAAAACTATAGGCAGGAATCTTACCCTTTACCTCTCTACCCTGAGAAATATCAAAATCATCTATATTTTCATATCTTAGATATCTTATTGCCCTGTCTTTTGCTTCATCAATATCTATTTTTTTAGTCTTAAGTACTTTAGACTTAGCTTCTACAATATGGTCCGAAAAAGGGCCATCATATATTAATGTTGGATATTGCTCAAGATCTTTTTTTATATCATTAAATCCATCTTGCAAAAGATTTGGGGCCTCTTTTTTTAAAGTACGCTTTGCACCCTGTATCAATTCCATCCAGTTTGCTTTCCGGGAAAGAACATCATTTTCAAGTTCATATAAAGACGTATTTAATTTAACTGCCTGTTTTTTTAATTCTACCAGGGTTTTACGGTCTTTTTCATTTAAAACTTCACCAGATGAATTTTTACGAGAAAGCACATGAGCAAAATCACCCGTTTGACTAAGAAACTTTGCAGTACGATATATAATTGATGTAGAAATAGGTAATTTATTTAATTCCTCTTGAGCATCAGTTGATTTTTTCCAGATATCTGCCAGTGTTACTATATTGCGCTCAGGAGATGATGAAACCAGACTCTTCCCCAGCAAAACCTGAATCTGCTCAACATTCTCAACTAATTCATAAAATGCCTGTTGGTACCTATTTCCGAGATAAACTTGAAGTTGATTTTTTTCCTGATATTGATTATATCCCCAATATCCAGTAACTATTAAGAGCAATAAAAGAGCAAGAAAAATAATTAAATTTTTTTTATTCAAAAAAAGTCCTCCTTTATCTAGCAAAAATATGACTACCAATTGTTCTAATAATATTTCGTGACCAAATCCATTCGTTTACAGGTTTTGATGGGTTCCAGAAAAAAAGTGCACCATAAGTAGGATCCCAACCATTTACTGCTGACCTTGCCGCCCTGACATTTTCATTTGTTGGTCTAAGATTAAACTGCCCATTGGATACTGATTCAAAAGCAAGGGGTTGATATATAACCCCACTTATTGAATTTGGAAAGGATGCACTTTCAACTCGATTCAAAAGAACTGAAGCAACTGAAACCTGTCCTTCATATGGTTCTCCTCTTGCTTCAGCATGAATAAGACGAGCAATTAATTCCACTTCATCATTCCTTGTAACATTACTACTTGCTACAGCTACAGATTGATATGAAAAACCCAGAGCAGCCCAGGTTTCGGGACCTACAATTCCATCCACACGCAAACCATTTCTTCTTTGAAAATTTCTGACTGCCAGCCAGGTATCACGTCCATAAACTCCGTCAATCCAGCCACGATAATATCCCCATTGAGATAATTTGCGCTGTAGTAAAGAAACATCGCTGTTTCTACTTCCATAGTAAAGAAGTCGCCTTGCAGCAAAACTTTCTGAAAAATATATTCCTGTAAGTAGAATTAAAATAATTAATATAGTTAAAATTATTTTTTTGTTTTTCATAATATCTCCTTTCTTTCACATTTTATTTTTTTCAGTTGCCTGTTTTTTTATACTATTTTTTTAAAAATAAGTACTTAAAATAAAAAAAACCTCCTTAAGTAGAAGGGTAAAAATTTTTTTCTGTAAAAACTTTTATATTGTTTTTTATAAGATGCGCTGCCAGGACTCCACTTCCTTTAATTAATTTATTATTAAACTTACCATTGTAGATATTATTAACACCACAGGAAGGACTTTTTGCCTTTAATATTGCAAAATCAATATCCGCAATTTTTAAATCTTTTAAGGCAAACTTTGTACCCTTAATAAATTTTTCTGTAAAATCTAAACCATCCTTTGTCATAACCCTGGCCTTGCCATTTAATACATCAAATCCATCCCCATCTATTATTTCTGCAGGAGGTCTGGGAATGGGTAAACCGCCATCTACTTCTGGACAAACTATTCTAAACTCTTTATCTTCTAAAAAATTAAATAATGACGGTAAAAAGTTATTTCCACCGTCATAGCGATAATTTTTGCCCATAAGACAGGCACTAACAAGAATCATGAAACCTTCTCTTTTTCACTGGATTTGGCCTTTGCGCCTTTCCTGCTTTTATTTGTTTTCTTACTATCATTTACATAAAAACCTGAGCCCTTGAATACAATCCCTGGTGCCCCAATAATTCTTTTAACTTTTCCTCCACATTGAGGACATTTTTTTAGTGGCTCATCAGTAATCTTTTGAAATTCTTCAAATCTTCCACATTTTTCACATTCATAAAGATATGTTGGCATTTTAAATCTCCTCCATCTCATTTTGGTCTGTTCTTGTTTGTTTATGACCCCAGTAATTATACAACATAATAAATAAAAATAAAGCCAGGAAAACCCAGTTTCTATTTATAAAAGAAAAATATATAAAACCTATTATAGTAGAAATTAAAATAGCAATAATATTTATTTTTTTACTTATCCTAAGTCTGATGACCTGCCAGGGCATAAGTCCAAATCCAATAAATACTCCTGTATCCACATTATAAAATAACCCAGAAATACCCAGAATTAAAAATAATATCAATAAAAATATGTTCATTACAATTCCTCCCAGATTTCTCGAATTATTATAACATAATTTTTTTCATAAGGCAATCACAGATTAATCACATATTTTTAAACTACCTTTTTTTATACCCAGTACTTTTCCCATCAATTCCTGGATAGAAAAAACTTTCTCTTGTAAAATAGAGCGGGAATAAATCCCCGCTCTTAAAAGAAAATATTATTTTTCAAGCATATATAAAAGGGTGATTATGCTGGATGTCAAATTCTCATGAAATACCAATACATTTTCTGGAACCTTTAAAGAAACTGGAGTAAAATTCCAGATGCCCATAATACCAGCCTCGACCATTTTA
>CAZOON010000075.1:0-7031 GCA_964581445.1 uncultured Halanaerobiales bacterium
GCAGATTTCATATAAACCTCCTTTTCTTAGTCTTTTAAGTTTATAAATGCAAAAATTCCTCCTATAAGGAAGGAATAATAATTAAAATAATGTTCACCTCCCTACGCTGGTATTATCCAGATCCAGGTTCAAAGGGTCGAGTTCAGACTCTCTCAGCCAAAAAGACACCCCTGTGAAACACTTGCTTTATTCTTTTTTAATCTTCTATAATATATTCAAGGAAAAAAAATTAATCCCTTTTTTAATTATAACAAATTACAAAATTATATATAAAAAGCAGGAGAAAAATCTCCTGCTTTTAAATATATATAAAAGGTTTTATGGGCTTACATCATGCCGCCCATACCACCCATTCCTCCCATGCCACCCATACCGGCAGGCATACCACCAGCAGGAGCTCCTCCAGCTGCATCGTCATCATCATCTTTATCAGCAACAAGGGCTTCAGTTGTTAATAACATTGCTGCTGCACTTGATGCATTCTGTAGAGCAGAGCGGGTAACTTTCGCTGGGTCTATAATACCAGCTTCAATCATATTTACATATTCACCTGTCATGGCATTGAAACCTACACCACTATCTTTTTCTTTTGCCTTTTCTACAATTACAGAACCTTCATAACCAGCATTATCTGCAATAAGTCTAATTGGAGCTTCCAGGGCATTTCTAACTATATCTACACCGGTTGCTTCATCATCACAAAGTTCAAGACTATCTAGAGAAGGTATTACATCAAGATATGTTGTACCTCCACCTGCAACAAGTCCCTCTTCAACTGCAGCTCTAGTAGCAGAAAGGGCATCTTCTATACGATGTTTCTTTTCTTTCAATTCAGTTTCTGTAGCAGCACCAACCTTAATTACAGCTACTCCACCAGCTAATTTAGCAAGTCTTTCTTCTAATTTTTCTCTATCAAAATCAGATGTAGTATTTTCAATCTGTTTTCTTATCTGTTTAATTCTATTCTGGATTTCATTCTTATCTCCTTCGCCTTCTACAACAGTTGTATCATCTTTAGTAACTGTTACTTTATGGGCTCCTCCAAGATCATCTATAGTAGCGTTTTCAAGTTTGAGACCAAGATCTTCAGTAATAACACGGCCACCTGTTAAAATAGCCATATCTTCAAGCATTGCCTTACGACGATCACCAAATCCAGGTGCCTTTACAGCAACACAATTAAATGTACCTCTGATTTTATTTACAACAAGTGTTGCCAGAGCTTCTCCTTCTACCTCTTCAGCAATTATTAAAAGAGACTTGCCTGATTTAGCTACTTCTTCTAAGAGAGGCAAGATATCCTGTATATTTGAGATCTTTTTATCTGTTAAAAGAATAAAGGGATCTTCAAGTGCAGCCTCCATAGTTTCAGTGTCTGTTACCATATATGGAGATAAATATCCTCTATCAAACTGCATACCTTCAACTACCTCTAAAGAAGTCCCCATACTCTTGGATTCTTCTACAGAAATAACTCCATCCTGGCCAACTTTTTCCATTGCTTCAGCGATTAAATCACCAATTTGTTCATCAGCTGCAGAAATTGAAGCTATCTGAGAAACGGCTTCTTTTCCTTCTACAGGTTTACTAATTTGAGCAATTTCGCTTACTAATTTATCTACAGCTTTTTCAATACCTCTTTTTAATAACATTGGATTAGCACCAGCTGCAACATTTTTTAAACCTTCTTTAAATATTGCTTCTGCCAATACTGTAGCAGTAGTTGTTCCATCACCAGCTACATCATTGGTTTTGGTAGCAACCTCTTTTACTGCCTGTGCACCCATATTTTCATAATGATCTTTTAATTCTATTTCACGAGCAATACTTACACCATCATTAGTGATTGTAGGTGATCCAAAACTTTTTTCCAATACTACATTGCGTCCTTTTGGCCCAAGTGTAACTTTTACTGCTTTTGCCAGTGTACTGACGCCATTTTCCAGTGCACGACGAGCATTTTCACCAAATTTTAATTCTTTTGCCATTATATATCCCTCCTGGTGTTTTATTCTTCAATTACAGCTAAAACATCTTCAATATTTACAATTACATAATCATCGTCATCCAGTGTAACTTCTGTACCGGCAAATTTATCAAAAACAACAACATCTCCAACTTTAACCTGTGGCTCACCATCTTCTGAACAACAAGTTTTGCCGACAGCAATAATCTCTCCCTGTTGAGGCTTATCTTTCTCTGCAGTATCAGGCAATACTATTCCTGACTTAGTAGTTTCTTTAACTTCCTTAAACTTCACAACGATTCTTTCATCTAAAGGTTTAATATTCACTTTGTTTTACCCCCTTTTAATTTTTATATATGTATTATTAGCACTCGTTTCAGATGAGTGCTAACAGTCACTGTAAATATGATATCTAAGTATCATATTAAAATCAAGTTATAAATTTTGTATTTATAAGTGATTATATGCTATTATAGCCAATTAAATAGTTATTAAGCATTAGTTCTTCAAATATCTACTATTTTCAACTTTGTATTAAATTCTCTTTCAATTAGAGAATAATGTTTCCCACTTAAATCATTTCCTTTTTTATCAAAAATTATACCAGGTAATATTATTAAATCATAATTAAATTCATCAACTTTTCTAATAGTTTTTATAATATCATCAATTACCAACAAACCAGCGGTCATAATAGACCCACCAAAAAAATAATTTTCAATCACTAAAGATTCTACCTGTTTTTTTGTATTATTATGTAATAAGTTTTTTAAAAAAAATATTATTTTTTTTGCAAGTTTTGAACTTATCAATAAAATCTTTTGATATTTATAATCTTTAATTGTATGTTCTAAATCCTTTATTAGCTCTAAAGGCAGATCATAATCCATTATTAAACCTGATCTTTCTTTTGCAGCTTTGTTTAATTTTATTTCCTGAATTGTTTCTTTTCTTTTTATTTTTAACAAAGGAGATGAACTATCTAATACTTTATGAAAGGCATCAACCCGACTCTCAACTTTGATATTGTCTATTTTTTCAATTATGTCATAAGGACTTAATCCTGCTCTATCTGCAGGCGAATTGGGTAAAATAGCATTTATTTCAGCATTTAAATTATTAATATCAGGTGGCTCCATAATTACAGCTATTTTATATTTTTTGTTTAAAAATACAACAAGCTTTTTTAATTTATTTTTTAATTTGTTAATATCAAATTTCAATTTTTCATCAGTTAATTTTGTGAATCCTGGCATAAATATTCTAACCATTCTAAAACCACATTTATCAAGAAATTGAACTGTTCTTTCAAGATATTCCCAGCCCAAAAGATGAGGCATAGCAACTATACTACCATTAAATTTAATATTATAATCATTTATTTTTTTTAAATTTTCAAAAAGTCTATTAGCTTTCTTATCATGCATTAAAAAAGACCTCCCGTAAGAGGTAGCTGCATTTATAGAAATATTTAATTCTATTGGACCCATTTTATTTAAAAATAAGAGAGTTTTTTCTCTTATTTGTCCACCATTTGTGGTTATACGAATCTCTTTTTGGGGAAATTTTTTTCTAATCAATTGAATAATTTTGTCAAAATCGGGATGTATGAAGGGCTCACCCTCAATGATTCGACTGGCAGATTCACCAATAATTAGTGGAAAATCAGCATTTATATAATCCAATAATTCCTCTATTAAAGTAATTTTAAGATGCCCAAATCTAAATAATTCAATATCTGGAGGATTAAATTTATGACTACAAAAAATACAGGACATATTACAAACTGAAGTAATAGGTAAAATATTATCATCCTGAACAGTTTTTAGCAAAATATATTTTTCATAATTATTCATATTCTTCTACCCTCTTTATGATAGTTTAAGATTGGGATCTGCATTTAAACTTAATGGAGAAAAATAAGATTTTTTATATTTATAATAAGCAACTGTACTAATCATAGCAGCATTATCTGTACATAATTTTAAATCCGGATAAAATAAGGGAATACTAAGTTTTTCACGAACTTGCTTGCGCAGGCTTTTATTTGCAGCAACACCACCAGACAGAATTACGCTTTTTGCCTGATAATTTTCAACTGCTTTTCTTACTTTTTCAATCAATATATCTATTACTGCCTGTTGAAAACTGGCAGCTATATCTTCAACTTTTACTATTTTGCCCTGTTGTTTTAAATTATGAACCGTGTTGATGACAGCAGTTTTAAGCCCACTAAAACTAAAATCATAATTATCATCATTTAAAAAAGCCCTGGGGAAATCAAATGATTGTCTATCTCCAAACTCAGCCTTTTTTTCTATTATTGGTCCTCCTGGATAATCAAGCTCTAAAATCCTTGCCACTTTATCAAAGACCTCTCCCGCAGCATCATCACGAGTACTTCCCAGGATTTCATAGTCACCATAATCATGAAATATTAATAAATCAGTATGCCCCCCCGAAACAGTCAGACAAATAACCGGTGTAGCCACTTCATTATGAGAAATAAAGTTTGCATAAATATGACCAACAATATGATTTACACCAATAAAAGGGATATCTAATGAATATGCAAGTGCTTTCCCAGCTGAAAGTCCTACCAGTAAACTACCTACAAGTCCTGGACCATAAGTTGCTGCAACTGCACCAAGATCAGAAAAATTTATTTCAGCCTCCCTTAAAGCCTCATCAATTACTGGATTTATTAATTCAAGATGTTTTCTTGAAGCAATTTCAGGAACCACTCCACCAAATTTACGATGCCAATCTATTTGAGATGCAACAACATTTGCTAAAATACTTAAACCATCCTTGCTTATAGCTGCTGCAGTTTCATCACAGGATGTTTCTAATGCCAGAATATATACGCTTTTATTCTCATTATCCAATTTTAAAACTCCTTCCACATTATTAACGCATTTTCATTTAATTAAATCTGTTAAATTTCTTTCTTAACCAATTAATCTCTGCTTGAGGACGCTTTAAATACCTGGGTAATAAATCTAAAGGCTCATCTTTTAAACCTTTTTCAAAATAATAATTCCCCAATTCCGCAAGAATTATCCCTCTAGTTTGATTTAAATAAGATGGCGCAAGAATAATATTAAGTGTTGAATTAATTAATTGTTTTTTATATATTTCTACTGCATTACCAATAAAGAAAAAATCTTCATTCTCATTCATCTCCTTTAATTCATCAAAAAGATTATCCAGTGAAAGAGTCCTGTCTTCACTAAGCCGTGATTTTTGCATATCTTTTTCTCCACCCTTAAATATTGCTGTATAAACCCTCTCACTTTTAGCATTAATAATAGGAACTATCCAATCCTTTTGATGATGTAAAGAATAAGCTAGAACTTCAAGAGTAGATACACCAATTACAGGAATATCCAATACCTGAATAAATGTTTTTACTGTACTTAAACCAATACGCAACCCTGTAAACGAACCCGGGCCTATAGTAACTGCAATTCCATCAAGGTCTTTAAGTTTATATCCCGTTTCATTCAACAATGTATTAATATTGGGTAATAATCTTTCACTATGTCTCCGTTTTAATTCAATGTTTATTTCCCCTAAAGCTTTATTCTCTTTTAACAAACCCAGGGCACAAACTTCTGTACTTGTATCAATCCCCATAATCAACATATTTAGTCAACCCTTCAATTATATTATTATTTTTTTTCTCCCTGCTGCTTATATAAAATATCCTACTATCTTTAGAACTCACTTCAATATTAATAAAAATGGCATCAGATGGCATTAAATTCAAGGCAAGTTCTGGCCATTCAATTATTACTGCTCCATCACGCTCTAAATATTCTTCAAATCCTATATCATAAAGCTCTTCTTCTTCTTTCAAACGATAAAGATCCATATGAAACAAAGGTATCCTCCCCTGATATTCATGAATTAATGTAAAAGTAGGGCTATTAACTTCATCTTTAATACCAAGACCTTTAGCTACTCCTTTGACAAGCTTCGTTTTGCCTGCCCCCAATTCTCCAGATAATAAAATTATCTGGTCTGATTTTAATAATTCCCCCATTTTTATTCCATATTTAATAGTTTCATTATCAGATTTACTATGTAATTTTAATTCGTTTGAAAACATATATATCACTCCTGTATGTCAATCCAGAAATTTATTCCCGGCATTTATAATTATAACATAAAGTAAATATTTTTAAAACTTAATAATTGTTCATTTCCCGGGAACGATTTGTTGCCTCTTTTACAGCATCTATTAATATTCCTCTCAGTCCATGGCTCTCCAATACCTCAATTGCTCTAATAGATGTCCCCGCTGGAGAAGTCACCATATCCTTCAATTCACCAGGATGTTTGCCTGTTTCAAGTATCATCTTTGCTGACCCCATCAAAGTCTGGGCAGCAAGTTTAAGGGACAAATCACGAGGTAATCCTGCTAAAACACCTCCGTCTGCCAGTGCTTCTGCTATAAGATATACATATGCAGGGCCACTACCACTAAGCCCGGTTATTGCATCCATTTTTTCTTCTTCTACTACTATTACTTCACCTACTCCCGCAAAAAGTGTTTTTACCAATTCAAGGTCCTTATTTCCAGCCTTACTACCTGCAGTAATAGCAGAAATTGCTGATTTAACCAGTGCAGGGGTATTAGGCATCACCCTGACAACTCTACAGGAGGGTGGTAAATTTTTTTCCAGATGATTTGTACTTATCCCGGCAGCCACAGATATTATTAATTTCCCCTCAACAGACCGTTTGATACCTTTTAATACTTTATCAATAAGCTGTGGTTTAACTGCCAGTAATATAACATCTGCTTCTCTGACAGCTTTAACATTATCTGAACTTGTTTTTATACCAGCATATTCTTTATTCTCTTCATCATCCCTAACTTTTATATCAGCTGCAATAATATCTTTATTGCTCAATATATTTGCTTCTATCATACCTTTAACAAGTGTTGTCCCAATTTTACCAAGACCAATTACACTTAATAACATATTATTATACCTCCTTGTAATATAAAAACCCCGTTCCTGTTAAGGAACGAGGTATATATTCGCGGTACCAT
>CAZOON010000076.1:0-6934 GCA_964581445.1 uncultured Halanaerobiales bacterium
CTCAATCTTATTTTCATCCTTCTCAGGCCAGCTTGCTTTCATTATACTCTCATTACTTACAGGTAATTGTTGATAAATCTCCTCTGTTAGAAAGGGCATAACAGGATGAAGTAGTCTTAAAATCTGTTCCAAAATCTTAATCCCGTAATATTGCACAGTCTTTTTAGCTATAGGGTCAGTATCCTGATATAGCCTTGCTTTAATTAATTCAATATACCAATCACAGAATTCACTCCAGATGAAGTCATAAAGCTTTTTACTCATTTCACCAAAATTATAGTTATTTAATGACCTGTCAATCTCTTTAATCATTTTATTGAGCCTGCTTTCAATCCATTTATCTGCAAGCGTTAATTCTAATTCTTCTTCATTTATTTCCTGATAATTAAAATCTTCAATATTCATCAAAATAAAACGGGAGGCATTCCAGATTTTATTAGCAAAATTCCGACTGGCCTCTAATTTTTCTTCCCGGAAACGCATATCATTCCCCGGTGTATTCCCTGTAATCAGGGTAAATCGCAGAGCATCACTTCCATATTTCTCTATTACTTCAAGTGGATCTATCCCATTTCCCAGTGATTTGCTCATTTTTCTACCCTGGGCATCTCTAATTAAACCATGGATATAAACATCTAAAAAGGGCCTTTCATCCATAAATTCTAAACCCATGAAAATCATCCTTGCTACCCAGAAAAAGATAATATCTCGCCCTGTAACCAAAACATCTGTGGGATAAAATTTCTTTAATTCTTCTGTATTTTCAGGCCAACCCATGGTAGAAAAAGGCCAGAGCCCGGAACTAAACCAGGTATCAAGCACATCCTCATCCTGTCTTATATTACTGCTTCCACAATGAGGACAGCTACCCAGATCCTCTTCTTTACTCACTATTACTTCACCACAATCATTACAATACCAGACAGGAATTCTATGTCCCCACCATAATTGTCTTGATATACACCAATCTTTGATATTCTCCATCCAGTTTAAATAAACCTTTTTAAATCTCTCAGGAACAAATTTTATAGTACCATCTTTCACTGCCTCAATGGCTGGCTCTGCAAGTGGCTGCATTTTTACAAACCACTGTTTTGAAACCATGGGCTCAATCGCTGTATCACATCGGTAACAATGGCCAACTGCATGTTCATGCCCTTCAATTTTTTCTACAAGTCCTTCTTCTTTTAAATCTTTAACAATTTTTTCTCGACACTCATAACGATCCAAACCGGCATATTTCCCGGCCTCTTCAGTCATATTTGCATCTTCATCAATAACTTTAATAATTTCCAGCTCATGCCTTTCACCCATTTCAAAATCATTGGGGTCATGACCGGGTGTCACCTTAACCATACCTGTACCAAATTCCCGGTCAACAAATTCATCGGCAATTATTATGATTTCTCTATTTAATAAAGGAAGTATTACCTTTTCACCAATTAGCTCCTGATAACGCTCATCTTCAGGGTGAACTGCTACAGCAGTATCACCTAACATAGTTTCTGGTCTGGTTGTTGCAACTATTATATATTTTTCTTTATTTTTAAGGGGGTATTTAAGATGATATAATTTGCCATCTTCATCAACATGTTCAACCTCAATATCAGAAAGAGTAGTGTGGCAACTGGGACACCAATTTACTATATAATCCCCCTGATATATTAGATCTTTTTCATATAAATCAACAAAAACCTCTTTGACCGCACGGGAACACCCCTCATCCATGGTAAATCTTTCCCGGGCCCAATCACAGGATGAACCCATCTTTCTTAACTGATTTGTAATCCTGCCACCATATTCTTCCTTCCATTCCCAGGCTTTTTCCAGAAAACCTTCTCTACCAATCTCGTTCTTATCTATTCCTTCTTCACGCAATTTATTAACAACTTTAACCTCAGTAGCTATGCTGGCATGGTCTGTTCCCGGTAACCATAAGCAGTCATAACCCTGCATCCTTTTCCAGCGAGTAAGGATATCCTGCAAAGTATTATCAAGAGCATGCCCCATATGAAGCTGTCCGGTAATGTTTGGTGGCGGCATAACAATACTATAACTATCTTTATCGTCTTGAAGCTCAGGTTTGAAATAAGCATTATCTTCCCAGTATTTATACCATTTCTCTTCTACCTTTTCTGGATCATAGGTTTTTGGCAAATCAGTCATTTCCCCACTCCTTTATAATTATTTTTACCGCATAATATACAGTACAAAAGCAAGATTTTTTCTTTCAAATTTAAACTAGTGATTTTTAATTTCAAGATATACTCGAAGTGTCAGTTATAAACTTCGATGAATTCAAATAATTTAGATTATATTACTATAAAAATGGGTTAAGAAAAATACTGTCCGAGCGAAGCGAGTTTATTTTTCGCCATTTTTTAGTAATATAATCGTTAAAAATTATTTTATGAAGAGGGGTTTATAACTGATACTTTGAATATACTTTAGAAATAAGAAAATCCTCCCACACCCATATAAGGACGAAAGAGGATTTTTCGCGGTACCACCTTAATTCTAATATTAAATAATAGCACTCAATTATTGATAACGGTTAACTAACCGGTCTGCCCTACTTAAATTCAAACAAACAACTCAGGGACGACATTCATCTTTTGCGGTCTAAAGGATTTCACAGCCAGGAATCCTTCTCTCTTGAGACTTTAGAAAGACTACTCCTTCCCATCACAGTTATTATTTATTTTAACTAATAATACATTTAAATATGCAATTTGTCAAGCTACTCACTATATTTTTCATCATATAATGACTGATTAAATTCTACTTTCCTATCAGGGCAATTTACCATTTTACAGAGTTGACAGTTTTCAAAGCTTAGCTCTGAAGGATATCTAATTCCTGATACTGATTTTGCCGGCACCATCAAATAGTTGTCTGTTAACTCAACTCCAATCTTATCATGTTGATTCCCCAGCAAAGTAAATAATTCTTTCTGTCCTTCAATCTGCCATCCCTTTAATGAGCCAGGATTAACTGATGAGGTTTTCCCCGGATGATAATGTTCATCAAGGTCATTATTGAAAAACTCAATGGCCTGGCGAAGTACCTTTTCCTGAATAATATCGGCCCAATAATTTTCAACCATATCATCTATTGTTTTAGCCCAATTATGAAGCTTCTCGCCTGCAGTAATTACATAAGGATAAACCTTATGTGCCTCATCAAGATTCACTCTAAGTGAGTTACTAATTATCTTAATACCATCTATTTGAACATATTTATCCCCTTTTTCTTCAATAAAAGATTCTTTATACATAGCTGCCGGGTCTCCATGTTCATTGGCATAATCTATATATTCCTGTAATTTTTCTTCATACTTGCTTCCTTCTTTAATATGTAATGCCTCACGTAACTCTTCTAATTTTAATTGAAACGGAATATCAGTAATAATATTAATATCCATAAGAGAGCGCCCCTTTTTTATAAAAATAATCACGATTATTATTTCTATATTCGCGATAAATCAATAAATTCCTGCTTTTTTAATGTTTAAAATGCCTTTTCTTAGTAAAAATCATGGAAATATTGTTTTTTTCAGCTTCAGCTATTACTTCTTCATCCCTGATTGAGCCTCCAGGTTGAATAATAGCTTTAATCCCAAATTCAGCTGCCTGTTTAATGGAATCTGCAAAAGGGAAAAATGCATCTGAAGCAACAACTCCGTTCTCCTGTCTACCAGCTGCTTTACGGCCGGCAATAATCATAGAATCCACCCTGCTCATCTGTCCAGCACCAACACCAATCAGCATTTCATCTTTGGCCATTATTATTGCATTTGATTTTACATGTTTTGCTACCTTCCAGCTAAATACCAGATCAGCTAATAATCCTTGATCTAGTTTTACTGATGTAACGAGCTCCCATTCATCTGTATTTATATTGAGAACATCCTTTTCCTGAACAAGCAGACCTCCACTTACCTTTTTTAAATCATATTCATTATTTGAGCTTTTACTGAGATCATCAGTTTTTAATAATCTTAAATTATTCCAGCGCTCCATCAATATTTTTATTGCCTTAGATGAAAAATCAGGGGCAATAATAATTTCTAAAAATCTGTTTCCATCTATTATCTCTTTTGCCAGTTTATCATTTACCTTTTGATTTATAGCCACAATACTACCAAAGGCTGAGACAGGGTCACCTGCATATGCCCTTTTAAAAGCATTTAATATGTCCTCACCCTCTGCCATACCACAGGGATTGGTATGTTTGATTACAGCTACAGCAGGTTTTTCATTAAAATCCTTTATTAATTCTAAAGCAGCATCTGCATCATTTATATTATTATAAGAAAGCTCTTTACCAGATAATTGCTCTGCTGTACTTATTGAAGCCCCTGTATAACCTTCCTCAGAATAAAAAGCAGCCTGTTGATGAGGGTTTTCGCCATAACGCAAGTCAAATTTTTTATTATACATTTTCAGATAATTCTCAGGGAATAAATCATCTTCTTCACTTAAAGGATAAAAATAATTCTGTACTCGATAATCATATTCTGCTGTGTGTCTAAAAGCTTTATAAGCAAGTTTCATACGTTTTTTATCATTAATATCCCCATTATTTTCTTCCAGCTCAGTTAATATATCTTTATAATCAGAAGGAGTAACTACAATAATAAGATCCTGGAAATTTTTAGCTGCAGACCTGATCATTGTTGGTCCACCGATATCGATATTTTCAACTGCCTCTTCTAAACCTGTATCCTCTCTGGCAATTGTCTCTGCAAAGGGATATAGATTACATACTACCATATCTATGGGGACAATATCCTGATTTTTTATCTCTTCCATATGTTTTTCATTATCCCTGAGAGCAAGTATCCCTCCATGGATTGCGGGATGAAGAGTTTTAACCCGACCATTCATCATTTCTGGATAATCTGTAATCTCCTCTATTGGAATAACAGGAACACCTACCTCTTTTATCTGTTTTGCTGTTCCTCCTGTAGAAATAATTTCTATCCCCAGTTTATTTAATCCCCGGGCAAGATCAATAATGCCTTTTTTATCTGAAACACTGAGCAGGGCCCTTTTAACTTTAGGCATATTATTCACCTTCCTTTATTATATTAACATTCCTGCCTTTTATTATTAGTTTCCCTTCACTAAACAATTTAATCGCTTTAGAATAAATTTTATGCTCTTCATTTAAAATTCTTTGAGAAAGCCTTTCCACAGTATCATCATCTCTAACTTCGACTGCCTTCTGTAATATTATAGGACCTGTATCCATACCTGTATCTACAAAATGAACGGTACAACCAGTGATCTTAACCCCATAGTTCAGGGCCTGTTCCTGGGCATTAAGGCCTCTAAATGAAGGCAATAAAGAAGGGTGTATGTTCATTATCCTGTTTTTATAATAATTAATAAAATATGGGCTTAAAATCCTCATAAAACCTGCTAAAACAACAAGTTGAATATTTTTTTCATCTAATAAATGTATTAAACTCTTTTCATATTCCTCTACAGTAGCATAAGCATCAGGATCAATAAAGGTATTTTCAATTCCCTGTTGAGCAGCTTTATCAAGGGCCAGGGCATCCTTCTGATCTGAAATTACTATATCAATACTGGCAGCAATATCACCATTTTTTATATTTTTAATAATCGCCTTTAAATTAGTCCCTCTACCTGAAACCAGAACAGCAATTTTCAACATCCTATCAACCCCATTATTCAATGATAAAGTTATTTTTATCAATAATCCTGCCTATCAAATATGCTTTTTCTCCCAATTTATTTGCCATATTAATCACATCATCAACAATATCATTTTTTACAATCAGGACCATACCAATACCCATATTAAATGTCCTGTACATTTCCTTTTCATCAATACCACCGAGACTTTGCATCTCTTTATATATAGAGGGAAGAGGCCACTTATTTTTCTCAATAATTACACCTAAATCTTTGGGAATAATCCTGGGGATATTACCAGGAAATCCTCCCCCTGTAATATGAGCAAGACCATTTATCTCAAATTCTTCTATTAATCTAAGCACAGGTTTAACATATATCCTGGTCGGTTTTAACAATTCCTCCCCGAGTGTTAGCTCCAGTGAATCCAATCTTGTATCAATATTATAATTGTTTAGCTCAAAAAATACCTTTCTGGCCAGAGAAAAACCATTACTATGTAAGCCATTTGCTTTTAAACCGATAATTCTATCCCCTGGATTAATATTTTCACCTGTAATTAATTTACTCTTATCCACAATACCTACGGTAAAGCCGGCAAGGTCATACTCACCTTCTTCATAAAAATCAGGCATTTCTGCTGTTTCCCCTCCAATTAGGGCTGCTCCTGCCTGACGACAAGCTTCAGCAATACCATTAACAATCTCTTCAACCTTTGCCGGCATAAGTTTTCCAGTAGCAAGATAATCAAGGAAAAAAAGGGGTCTGGCCCCCTGTACAAGAATATCATTTACTGACATGGCAACAAGATCAATACCAACAGTATCATGTTTATCAGACATAAAGGCCAATTTTAATTTTGTCCCTACACCATCTGTTCCTGATACTAATACTGGCTCTTTATATTTAGAAAAATCGGGGGCAAAAAGCCCGGCAAATCCACCCAGTCCACTCATAACCTCCTGATTAAAAGTTGTTTTTACAATATTTTTAATACGGGAAACAGCCTCTTCTCCTGCCTGAATATCTACTCCAGCATCTCTATAAGTCAAACCCATTTTAAACACCCTTTCCTTTAATGGGATAATCACCATTAAAACAGGCAGTACAGAAACCATAACCATTAGTATCAATAGTCTCCATCAAACCTTCAAGACTTAAATAATGTAAAGAATCTGCTCCTATATATTTAGCTATATCTCCCACACTACTTTTTCTAGCAATTAATTCCTGTCTGCGTGAGGTGTCAAGCCCATAATAACAGGGAT
>CAZOON010000077.1:0-6904 GCA_964581445.1 uncultured Halanaerobiales bacterium
ATATGCCGGTAAGAAATTGATAGTTGATCTAAGTTCAAAAAAGATTACAAAAGTGGATCTTGAAGAAGAAACTATGAAGAAATATTTAGGTGGTGTTGGATTTTCCGCCAGATATTTGTATGATGAAATGAAGGGGAATATAGATCCACTGGGGCCAGATAACATTTTATTGTTTGCTACCAGCCCTTTATCTGCAAATAAGATTCCAGGTGGAGGAAGTGTAGAGCTGTGTTATAAATCTCCACTGGGTGGGGCCTGGGGAGAATCTCGTTGTGGTGGAGATTTCGGTCCTGTAATGAGAAAGGCCGGATATGATTTTATTATAATCAAAGGAAAGACTGAAAGTGCTATTTATTTAGAGATAAATGAAAAAGAAGTAAAAATAAAGGATGCCAGTTCTTTAAGGTTTAAGACGGTGTCTAAAAAGATGGACATATTAAAAGAAAAATTAGGTAGTGATTATGAAATAATGTGTATAGGTCCAGGTGGTGAGAATTTAGTAAAGTATGCTACGGTAATGCTGGGTGATAGGGCTGCAGGGCGTACCGGTGCCGGAGCTGTTATGGGATCTAAAAATTTACTGGCAGTAGCGGTAAAAGGAAAAAAAGAGCCTGAAATATATGATAAAACTCGATTAATGCAGTCAATTAGAAAAGCAATGAAAACAATAAGAGAAAACCCTGATACTGAAGGATTCAGAGAATATGGTACCACCGGTGATCTACCATCATGTGATGAAATGGGGGATTTGCCAACAAAAAACTGGCAGTCCAATTCCTGGGGCAAGGGTGATGAGCTCTATGATTATTTCCATGAAAAGAATCTTGTGACAAATGAGGCCTGTTATACAGGCTGTCCGGTTGCCTGTGGACGGGTCGTTAAGGTGAAAGAAGGTCCATATAAAACACCTCAGCATGGTGGTGCAGAATATGAATCAATAAGTGCCTTCACAGCCTTTGTCCTTAATGAAGATGTTGATGTAGCAGTAAATAGCACCTATCTTTGCAATGATCTGGGGATAGACACTATTTCTGCAGGTGCAGCGATTGCCTTTGCCATGGATTGCTATGATAATGGTCTTATTAATGAATCAGACTATAATATTGATTTAAGCTGGGGTAATTCAAAAATTCTACCTGAATTAGTAAAAATGATTTCAGCTCGTAAAGGATTAGGAGATTTACTTGCTGATGGGGTAAAGATTGCTGCAGAAAAAATAGGTGGAAATGCCAGGGAATATGCTATTCATGTTAAAGGCCTGGAGGGACCAGCCCATGATCCCCGTTCAGGTAAAGCGCTTGCTCTTACTTATGGGACAGGTAATCGGGGTATGTGCCATATTCATCCTGTTGAGGCCATGGCCTATGATTCAGGAAAAGAGGACTTTGGTCTACAAAAATATGGTTTGACTGATCCTGAAAAATATGATAGATGGGATGAGCTGGGCAAGGGGAAGGAAGTTAAACTTCTTCAGGATGCACTTTTAATACCAGATGTTATTACAACCTGCAAATTTATGATGTATGTAGGACTTACCCTTGATGATTATGCTGAAATGCTATCTGCTATTACAGGCTGGGATGTAGATGGCCAGGAATTATTAAAAATAGGTGAAAGGGTTAATAATTTACAGAGGTTATTTAATATAAGAGAAGGTTTTACTGTTAAAGATGACCAGATACCTGAAAGGGTAAAAGCACAGCCTGAATTCGGTAAATATCATGAAATTAATGAATGCTCAATTAAAGATTATGATCAAATGTTAAGGGAATATTATCAGGCCAGGGATTGGAGTAATGAAACCGGAGAGCCCTCAGAATTAAAACTAAAAGAATTGGGATTATTATAAAGGAGGTAATTAAACATGAAAAAATTAAGGGGAACTTTTGTTGTAATGGCAACACCATTTGATGAAAATGAAGAAGTAGATTTCAATGCTATGGAGAAAAATATTGAGTGGTATCTGAAAAATGAGGTGCATGGGATAATACCCCTTGGTAGTACAGGAGAATTTTCAACACTGAGTGAAGAGGAAAGGTTAAAAATAGCTGAATTTGTTGTTGAAAAAGTGAATGGAAGAATTCCAGTTTGTGTTAGTACAAGTGCCAATTCAACCTTTAAAACAATTGAATATACCAAACATGCTCAAAGTATTGGTGCTGATGGTGTTTTGATTATATCTCCATATTATTTCAATCCACTTCAGGATGAGATTCTATATCATTTTGAAACAATTGCTGATAATGTTGATATTCCTATTATGTTATACAATAATCCCGGTACAAGTGGGGTTGATATGGAATTGGAGACTGTATTAAAATTAGCTAAAAAAGATAATATTGAATATATAAAAGAATCCACAGGTGATATTATTAGACTGAGAGAGATTGAGAGATTAAAAGATGATAATATTACCACTTTCTGTGGCTCTGAAGAATTAGTGGTAGAATCATTTTTCCTGGGGGCCCAGGGCTGGGTTTCAGTAATTGCCAATGCTTTTCCTCGCAAGGCTTCAGCCATATTTGAGGCAGCAGTACTGGAAAATGATTATAAAAAGGCAAGTGAAATATATTATCAGATCCTTCCTATTTGTAATGAACTGGAGCAATCAGGTAAACTTGTGCAGGTGCTTAAATATTGTATGGACAAAAGAGGTGCCAATGGAGGTAATTACCGCTCTCCAAAACAGGGGCTTGATAAAAAATATCTGAAAAAATTGGACAAATTAATTGAAAAAGCGTCAGAATAATTGATTATTAGCATGCACTTGACCCTTCTCTAAGTATATAATAAAATAGAAGAGTATTAAGTGAGGGAGGGACAAATAGTGCGCAGGTATCATTACAATAAACTAAGGCAAAGCCCCAGATTTAAATATCAGACCTGGAAAATAACAGAAGAAGAGTTTAAAATAGAGAATAATCATCAAAATGAGTCAATATTTTCACTTGGTAATGGATATATGGGAATTAGAGGCACATTGGAGGAAGATTATACTGGACTTGATGATACAACGACACCTGGTTCTTATATTAATGGAATCTATGGTTCAGAAGATATAATATATAGCGAATATGTCCCCAGACAACCAGAAAAAAGCCAGTCTATATTAAACATAGCAGATTGGTCTGAGATAAATCTATATTTAGGTGAAGAAAAATTTAATATGTTTGAAGGAGAGACTATAAATTATCAACGGGTACTTGATATGAAAAAAGGTATTCTCTATAGAGAATTATTATGGAAAAGTCCTGATGGTAAAGAGATACAGATAAAAGTTACCCGTCTATTATCTTTCCTTTATCAACATACAGCTGCAATAATCTATGAAATAAAACCCTTAAATTTTACAGAAAAAATAAAATTTGTTTCAGCTATAAATGGTGGTATTAAAAACAATTTAAATTTCCGCAATAAAAAGGCACTTGAACTTAAAAATATAGGTATTTCTAATAAAAGAGGATTTTTAGTACAAAAGGCCGAAAGTACAGGTATTGAAATAGGCCTTGCCATGTATAATGAAATTAAAAACAGTACTAATATAGCTGTTGATGAGAGAACTTTTACTAAAAATGAAAAGCTTAGTAAGGAGTTAATATTTAGGCCAGAAAAAAATAAAAGCTATACTTTAAAGAAATTTGTGAGTATCTATACTTCGCGTGATGTTCAAAGTGAAAGATTAATTGATAAAACCCTGGAAACACTCGATATTTCTATCGAAATGGGAGTGAAAGACCTGTTTTCATCTCAGAGAAAATATCTTGATGATTACTGGCAGGATGTAGATGTAGTGGTGGAAGGAGATGATTCTATACAACAGGCACTCAGGTTTAATGCCTTTCATTTATTACAATCTACAGGCAGAGATGGTTATACCAATGTAGCAGCAAAAGGTTTGACAGGAGAATTTTATGAAGGTCATTATTTCTGGGATACGGAGACCTTTATTATACCATTTTATTTATATAACCGTCCTTCTATAGCAAAAAGTCTTCTATTTTATCGTTATAATATTTTAAATAAGGCCAGAGAAAATGCCAGCAGGATAAAATTGAAAGGGGCATTATATCCCTGGAGGACTATTGATGGCGATGAGGCTTCAGGTTTCTTTATGGGCTCAACCGTTCAATACCATATAAATGCCGATATAGCTTATGCAATTTATCAATATTTGACTGTAACTGAAGATTATGAATTTCTTTATCAGGTTGCTGCTGAAATTTTAATGGAAACCGCCAGGATGTGGGTAAGTAGAGGTAATTATACAAAATTAAAAGGTGGAAAATTTTGTATAAATGAAGTCTGTGGTCCTGATGAATATAAACCAGGTGTTGATAATAACTGTTACACAAATTATATGGCAAAATTTAATCTTGAATATGCTCTTGATGTTGTAGAATTAATGAAAGAAAAGGCAGCTGAAAAATTTGCTGGAATAAAGAAAAAAATTGATTTAAAGGATAGTGAGTTAGAAGAGTGGAGAGAAGCTGCAGATAAGATGTATTTACCCTATAATGAAACCCTGGCTGTTCATCCTCAGGATGATTCATTTCTGTATAAAGAAGAAATAGATATTGATTCAATCCCTGGAGAAGAGATTCCACTTGTGCATAACTGGCATCCCCTGACAATCTGGCGTTATCAGGTAATAAAACAGGCTGATGTAATATTGTTAATGTTGTTACATGGAGATAAGTTTACTATGGAAGAGAAGAAAGCAAATTATGATTATTATGAGCCACGTACTACACATGATTCTTCACTTTCTCCATCTATTTATAGTATTATTGCATCGGAAATTGCTTATTATGAAGAAGCCTATAATTATTTTACTCAGATTGCCAGACTGGACCTGGATGATTATAATAAGGATACCTATAAAGGGGTGCATACTGCTGGAATGGGAAGTGCCTGGATGACACTGGTATATGGTTTTGCAGGGATGAGAAATTATAATGAAATTCTTCATTTTAACCCTTACCTGCCAGAAAAACTTAATGGGTATAAATTTACTATAAAATATAAGGGTAGGGAATTAAAGATTACTGTAAATAATGAAGGTGTTTTTTATAGGTTAATAAAAGGGGATAGTCTGAAAATAAAACATCTGGGGGAAGATTTGTACCTATCTCCTGAAGAAATAAGAGCTAATAGCAGGGATAAGAAATTATATCTGGAAAAGGTGAATTAAGATATTTTTATCTCTTTTGTGTAGAGTTTAACAGATATTAGTGTTATAATAATTCTATGATCTTAATGCAAGGTTCTGTCTTTTATGGCAGAACTTTTTTGCTAGTATATTTTTCACAGTCAGGTGGGGATAAAATGATTAATAATGAACATAAACGAATATATATTTTGCTTGCCTTTGGAATAACTATTATTTCTTTTTCTTCAATTTTAATTAAATTAGCGACGGCACCGCCATTGGCGATTGCTTTTTATAGATTGTTATTAGCTGTGATTTTTTTTACGCCCTATCTTTTGCTAAATTATCGAAAAGATTTAAAACATTTTAGAGATTATAGACTTGCTGTAGTTGGTTTTTTCCTTGCCCTTCATTTTATTTTCTGGATTAATTCTTTACAATTAACAAATGTAGCAAGCTCTGTTGTATTTGTTTCTTTACAGCCTTTATTTACACTTGTGTTAGAGTATATATTTACACGTGAGGACTTTAAAAAGGGTGTCGCCTTTGGAGCAATAATGGCAATAGTAGGAAGTGTTGTTATCAGTATAGGTGATGTAAATAAATTGTTTTCCATGTTCTGGGGTGACATGCTGGCACTTACTGCAGGGTTACTGGGCGCAGTTTATCTTTTTTTAGGGCGAAATCTCAGAGATGATATTGATTATTTCCCCTATATTTATATAGTCTATACATATACAGCTATTTTTGTGGGATTTTTTGTCCTGATAACAGGTACTCCCCTGACTGGTTTTACTAGCCATAATTATTGGATTTTTCTTTTGCTGGCCCTGGGTCCAACAATGATTGGACATTCAATCTGGAATTATTCGGTTAGATTTTTACCGGCTACTGTGGTTTCTATTTCTGCTCTTGTGGAGCCGCTTTTATCATCAACCTGGGCTTTGTTAATTTTAGGAGAAACTGTTAGTGCCATTACTTTTATAGGAGCTATACTAATACTATGGGGTATATATGTAGCAATTAAAGGAAACAAAAAGGCTGAAAGGGATGAAAGTTTATGAAACAGGAAGAGATATTTACAAATAAATATCTTGTGCCACTTATGGCTGGAATAAGTTCATTAATATGGGGATCTGCATCTCCTGCACTAAAAGTTAGCTTTAAGATATTAACAATGAGTAATGATGATCTTTTTTTAAAGATGTTATTTGCTTCTTACCGCTTTTTTATAGCTTCTTTATTATTGTTTTCCATACAAATCATAAAAGACGGTTTTAGTTCCATAAAGATTAAAAAAAGAAATATTTCTTCTTTGATAATACTTGGTTTATTGCAGACTACATTACAATATTTTTTTTTCTATAACGGGCTTGCAAACACGAGTGGTGTAAAGGCCCCAATTCTTTCAACCTCATCAATCTTTTTTATTGTTATTGCCTCTCATTTTATTTATAAGGATGATAAATTAAATCTACAAAAAATATTTGGTCTTATACTAGGACTTATTATTTTTTTTTAATTTATCTTTCATTTATATCAGCCATGGGTTTTGGCATATTCTATACGCTTTTTAAATATAATCCCCTGGGGAAAATTTCTATGTACAAATTTATTACACCTGTAAGTGGAGTGCTTTTTTCCATAATATTTTTGCCGGGAGAAGAACTCAGTTTACATCTTATAATTGCTCTTATATTTGTTTCAGCTGGTATAATTATTGTTAATTATAAAGAAAAAGTAATTGTGAGTACG
>CAZOON010000078.1:0-6764 GCA_964581445.1 uncultured Halanaerobiales bacterium
TTATTCAAAAGTTTTATATTTTCCTGATATATCTGATCATTAATATTATCAGCCTGCTCATCCTTTCTGCAGGCAGCTTCAGCTAAATCAACATTTTTCGTCGTAAAAGCCTCAAGGACTGCATCTAACATATCTGATACAATATTTGCCAGCTCAGGTATCATAACCAGTGGTTGCAAATAATCCTCATTCTTTAATTCCAGTACTATTTCTGCAATATTAGTTGAATGATCACCAATTCTTTCTAAATCAGTGGCTATTTTAATAACAGCTAAACAAAAACCTGTATCACTGAGCACGGGTTTTTCCATCATCATTAATCTGCTTATCTCTTCTTCAATGGTAATTTGATAATTATCCAGCACATCATCACGATTTATTATCTCTCTAGCCAGTTCAATATTTTTTTCGTCGAGTGCTTTGATGCTTTTTTGTAACATATCCTCTGCTATTTCACTCATATCACTTAGATCATCAATAATTTGTTTTTTGCGATCTTCAAATTTTTGCTCCATAGTTATATCAAGCCCCCTCTATTTTTTTATCCTATTATTTAAAATATTCTGTACTAATGAAAAAATTCCTTCTTCGCTATATATTATCTTTTTTCTTTTTTTTAACCATCTTAATTCGATAAAAATCTTCACGTTCTTTTTCTTCAAGAGTTTCTTCGATAAATTTAACTCGTTCATTATAGCGGGGTATTAATATATTTTCAAGGGCATTTGTTCTTTTTTGAGTCTGTTTAATAGCCTTTGCAAGTCTATATACCGCTGTTTCTGTCTCTGCCAATCTTGCTATTAAAGATACAACCCTCCTAAAGTTTTTAAAGGCCCGATCCAGTGAAAGGTTTGTCCGCATAAAACTATAATGAGGATCAATTTTTTCCGAAACTTGATTAACTTCCGGAATTTCAACCCCCATAATACTATAATTTTTTATTTTAATATCATCAATATATTCTATACCTGTAGAAATTTCTTCCACCACTTCAATTCCGGTTGTAATATCCACCACTTGCAAAGCCTGATAGGCATCAAAAAAATACTCATTTATACGGGCCTGAATCTCTTTTGCTTCATCAATACGGTTCATCATCTCGTGAATTAACACATTCCTCTTCTGGTCCAGAAGTTCATATCCTTCTCTTGCCAGATCCAGAGATGATTTGGCCTTAATTAAATTACTTTTTGTAGGAGATATATTATTCATTCTAACCCACCTGACTATGATAATATTTTTCCAATTCTTCTTCAGATAAACGGTCAAGTTCGGTATCTGGTAAATACTTCAATATCTTCCATCCCAGATTAAGTGTTTCTTCAATTGTTCTATCTTCTTCTTGCTCCTGCCTTAAAAAATGTCTCTCAAACATTCTGCCAAATTCAAGATATTTTTGGTCAATTTTAGACAATTCATCTTCACCAATTACCGAAGCCAGAGATTTCACTTCCTGCACATGCGAATAAGAAGCATATAACTGACTTGATAAAGAAGGATGGTCAGAGCGGGTAAATCCTTTGCCAATACCATCTTTCATCAACCTTGATAATGAAGGAAGGACATCTATAGGTGGATAAATATTTCTTTGATATAATTCTCTATTTAACACTACCTGACCCTCAGTAATATATCCAGTTAAATCCGGTACAGGATGAGTAATGTCATCATTAGGCATGGTTAAAATAGGTAGCTGTGTTATTGAACCCTTGCTTCCCTTAATCATACCTGCCCTTTCATACAAACTTGCCAGGTCACTATATAAATAACCTGGATAACCCTTCCTGCTGGGTACCTCACCCCTTCTTGAAGATAATTCCCTTAATGCTTCACAATAATTAGTCATATCGGTCATAATAACCAGCATATGCATATCTTTTTCAAAGGCAAGATATTCAGCCGCTGTAAGGGCCACCCTTGGAGCCATTATTCTTTCAATAGCTGGATCATCAGCCAGATTTAAATATAATACAACATTCTGTAAAACCCCATTTTTTTCAAAATCATTAATAAAAAATTCAGCATCATCATGTTTAATACCCATTGCTACAAAAATAATAGCAAAGTTTTCTTCTTCATTTTTTATTCTTGACTGTCTTGTAATCTGAGCAGCTAATTTATTATGAGGGAGACCATTACCGGAAAAGATAGGTAATTTCTGTCCCCTTATTAATGTTATTAAACCATCAATAGCAGAAATACCCGTTTTAATATAATTTTTTGGATATTGACGGGCAAAGGGGTTTATTGGTCTTCCATTGATATTATGTTTTTTATCAGAAAACACCTTTCCATGTCCATCAATTGGCTCTCCAAGACCATTAAACACCCTACCTAAAATATCATTCGAAAGTGCTATTTGTAGGGGATGATGTAAAAATTTAACCTTTGTATCATTAATATTCAACCCGGTAGTTCCAGCAAAAACCTGAATTACTGCCTCATCATCACTAACCTGGAGAACTCTGCCTTTTCTCAAGGAGCCATCTGGGCCCTTAACACTTACTACTTCATCATAGGCCACATCTTCAACATTTTTAATCACAATCAAAGGGCCATTTATTTGATTTATACCGCGATAGATTTTATTTAACATCTAAACACCACCCAGAATTAATCTTCATATTTCCCCTGAAGGGTTTCAAAATAATCTTCAATTCTTTCTAATAAAGAATCAAATTTCTCCAGTTCATCATTATTGATATTCTCTTTCATTCTGATAATCTCATTAAATAAATTATCATCTTTTACTTCACTTATTGGGATATTCATTTTAATTAAAGGAGCTGCCTTATCAAATAAATTTATTATAACTTTTAACATCAAATATTGTTTTTCAATTTGCACATAACGGTCAAGCTCACTAAATGCATTCTGCTGCAAAAATCCAGCCTTGATAATTCTTGCAATTTCAAGAACCAGGCGTTGATGGTCTGGTAGAACATCTTCACCTACTAATTTAACAATTTCTTGTAACTGGTCTTCCTCTTTTAATAATTCCATTGCTCTTGTTCTTAAATGCAAGAATTCTTCATTAACATTTTTATTCATCCAGGCAGATAAATTATCAAGATATTCACTATAACTATCCAGCCAGCTCACAGCAGGAAAGTGACGTGCACTTGCCAGATTCTTATTAAGTGCCCAGAATGTTTTAACAAATCTTTTGGTATTTTGAGTTACTGGTTCAGAAAAATCCGCCCCTGGTGGAGATACAGCCCCAATAATTGTAACTGAGCCAGTTTTATCCTTTCCAAGACAGCTTATATATCCTGCCCTTTCATAGAATTCTGCTAATCTCGTTGGTAAATAAGCAGGAAAACCTTCTTCTGCTGGCATCTCTTCCATTCTGCCAGATATTTCCCTTAAGGCTTCGGCCCATCTAGAAGTAGAATCAGCCATTACAGCTACATTATAACCCATATCTCTATAATATTCAGCAATAGTTATTCCTGTATATATACTGGCCTCTCTTGCTGCCACAGGCATATTTGAAGTATTTGCAATCAATACTGTCCGCTCCATCATTGATTTTCCTGTTTCTGGATCAACAAGTTCAGGGAATTCTTCCAATACATCTGTCATTTCATTTCCACGTTCACCACAACCTACATAAACAATTATGTCAGCATCAGACCATTTAGCCAGTTGATGTTGTGTCATAGTTTTACCAGCCCCAAAACCGCCAGGTATTGCAGCAGTACCGCCTTTACCTAAAGGAAAGAAAGTATCAAAAACGCGTTGTCCTGTTATTAGAGGCTTATCAATAGAAAGTCTTTCTTTATAGGGTCGTGATTTACGTATTGGCCATTCCTGATAAAGTTTCAAGGGAATTTCTTCATTCTTAATATTTTTCACTTTTATTATAAGCTGTTCAATAGTATATCTTCCTTCAGGAACAACACAACTTACCTCTCCTTCAACTCCAGGAGGGACCATGATTTTATGTTTTATAACACTTGTCTCATCCAACTCAGCAAAAATCTGACCTGGATATACATGCTCACCTTTTTTAACAGTAAGCTTAACATCCCATTCTTTTTCCTTGTTTAGGGTGCTAATACTTATACCACTGGAAATAAAATTCCCACTTTTTTCTAATAGAGCTGGAAGCGGCCTCTGTATTCCATCAAAAATATTACCTATAATACCAGGTCCCAACTGAACAGAAAGGGGTCTTCCTGATGAAAAAACTGGCTCTCCTGGTTTAAGCCCACTCGTCTCTTCATAGACCTGTATAGTTGCTATATCATCTTCCAATCCGATAATTTCAGCAATAAAACGCAATTCACCAACATATACCAATTCACGCATTATAAAATCAGACATGCCTTCAGCCTTTATTACAGGACCATTTATATATATTATTCTCCCTGTCTTGTTCAAAGGATATCACCTAATTTCATTGATAGATCATGGGCGATTTCATCCTCAATATTATCTATTTTTACCCGTAGTGTATTTTCAACAATTTCTCTTTCATTTTTACTACAGGCAAGAATACCAGGATAATCCAGCTTATCAGTTTTAGTATATTCTATAATTTTCTCTTTAAACTCATTATTTATATCTGATATAAATTCAGTACTTATAAGATCATAATCATTTGTATATATCTTAATAATAATTTTATTGGTTTTTATTTCTCCTATCGCTTCAATTATTAATCTTTTATAGAAATTAATATAAAAAAGTTCCTCTCTTAACTCTTCAAACTTATTTTCAAGCTCACTCAAAAGGTCATCAAACAACTCCTGTTTTTTTTGCCTTAGCTTATTTCTTTTATTTAAAATTGCTCTGGAGATAATAGTTTCTTTCTTCTTTTCAGCCTCTCGCCTGGATCTATCAAGAATATTGCTTTTTTTCTTTTTTAATTCCTTTTGTAATTCTCTATATTCTTTTTCCAGTCTCTCTTTTTTATTTTTAATAATTCTATCTCTTTTTTTACTGGCATCTTCCAGAATTTCATCACTAATAACTGTGACCTTTTCTTTTGTGTTCATTCTTTCCACCTCATACTTTTATACCTATAGATTCTTTTACATATTTTGTAATATAATCTTTGTTTTCGTTTTTATCAAGATTTCTATCTGGTATTTCTACCACAAGTGGTAAACTTGCTGTTAATTTTAATTTATTTATTATTTTTGGAACCCTGGCAGCCAATTTTCTGGTAATTACCAGAATACCTATATCACCATCTGCTTGAACATCTTCAATAGCAGCAATTATTTCTTCTTTTTTCTGAACAACAATTCCATCAACACCAGCTAATCTAAGACCTATATTTGTATCTAAATTATCACAGATAGCAAATATCTTCATATTATATCCCCTAAATTCTACCCAGAATCATAATAGCAATTATTAATCCATAAATTGCTACACCTTCTGCCAATCCTATAAAAATCAAGGTACGACCTAAGATTTCTGGTTTTTCACTAATTGAGCCAATAGCAGCTGAGCCTGCTATACCCACACCTATTCCAGCCCCAATTGAAGCAAGTCCAACAGCAAGACCTGCAGCCAGATAACCCAGACCAGCTGAGTCATTTTGACTCACAATATCTGCTGCACTTACAATATTAGGAAATATCAGGTTTCCAGCCCAGAAAAATAATCCAAAAAACAAAAATATATTTAACCCTGTCAAAAAACATTTTACCCATTTTTTTTCAACAAACCTGTAAAAAAATAATGTCATTACCATTACTACTGCTATTAATATAGCTATAATCATCATAATACTTCCTCCTGTACCTATTTAAATTTTACCGGGTTAAATTCCCGACCATCACCTCTATAAAACTTCCCAAAAAGTTCAAAATACTCAAGCCTCAATACCTGTATACCTACTACCAATCCCTCAAGAGCCATAATTAAAATATTACCTAAAATAATAATACTACTACTCCAGAATAAACCACCAGCCATTTCTTTAATCATATCAGATATTATAAAAACTGCCATAAATAAACCAACATGATTCAAAGCAAAGGCACCAACCCTTACAAAAGAAATAGTGTTACTTAAAAAACTAATAAGTGTATCAAATATTTCAAAAGAAGATTCTAAGAGATATGCCCCTGTATTTTCTGGCCAGACCCTTTTTCTTTTCATAATAAAATTAACCAGTGGCTCTTGAAAAAGGATTAAGAGCAAAGAAATAATTAATAGTAAAATAGTTATATTTAAATTCACTAAAAAATTTCCAGTTTTAATAAAATATAGTATAGTTAGTAATGTAAAAATATAAAAAAATATCCCTGCTATACCATTTCTCGAAAAGATACCTTCTGCTAAATCGTGACTTTGATAAGAATTTATCAAATTAAAGACCATAGAAACTAACATCAATAAAATCCCCAGAACAACCGTAAGGCCCAATAAAAACATAATATTCTCCATGGGTTTTATCCACAATGCCGGCAAAACTTGTTCAAGCCCAAAAAAACTACCATAAAGAAAACCAAAAAACATAGATGAAAGACCAAGCTCTATTAACAAAAGTCCAGAATTACTATCCAAAAATTTTATTATACCTTTATAGATAGCAAATCCCAGGAGGGCAAAAATTACCCCCTGACCCACATCTCCAAACATTAAGCCAAACATTAAAAGATATGTGATTGCTACAAAAGCAGATGGATCTATTTCCCTATATCGCGGAATACCATATAATCTCACCAGGGCTTCAAAAGGTTTAAAATAAAAATTATTACGCAAAAATGTAGGGGGTTTTTTATTAGTATTCTCTCCTGGTT
>CAZOON010000079.1:0-6710 GCA_964581445.1 uncultured Halanaerobiales bacterium
AGGGTTAAACTGTGCTTCAATAGTAAATCCAGAACTTGTAAGAGCACATGAAGTAGATGGAGATTTTGGAGAAGCCTGGCTTACAGAAAATGAAGCAGGATCTGGCTCCTATATTTTTGATTCATGGAAGAGAGGAGACAGTCTGATAATGAAGGTCAATGATAGTTATTGGGGTGAAAAGGCTAAGATAGAAAAAGCTGTAATTAGATTTATTGCAGAATCTTCAACTCAAAGAATGATGCTAGAAAAAGGCGAGATCGATATGGCTGAAGCTATAACCAGGGAAGCAAGAGAGGAGTTAAGAAATACAGAGGGTATTGAAGTAGCAGAAGTACCAGGTATGGCTATACATTATGTAGCATTAAATAGCTCAAAATCTCCTCTTGATAATTTGCAGGTGAGAAAGGCAATTTCTCATGCAGTAGATTTTGATGCCATAATTGAGGGAGTGTATTTAAATCATTCTATAAGATTAAATTCTCCAATACCAAAAGGACTTTTTGGTCATGATGAAGATGTTCCTTATTTCAAATATGATTTAAAAGAGGCTAAGGCCATGTTAGCTGATGCAGGATATCCAGATGGATTTGATTTAGAATTTATTGTTGCTGATTTTGATACCTGGACAAAAGTTGCAACTGTAATTCAGTATCAATTATCAACAATAGGTATAGATGTAAAAATAAGTAAATATGCCTGGCCAACATATTTAGAGAAAATTATGAATGGAGATCATGACCTTTGTATGATGGGGTGGTCACCGGATTTTGCTGACCCGGATCAGAATATGTATACTTTTCTGCATTCTGATAACTTTGGTTCAGGATGGAATTTCACCTTTTATGAAAATGAAACAATAAATAAAAAATTAGAACAGGCTAGAAAAACTACAGATAAAAAAGTAAGAGAAAAACTTTATTCTGAAATTTCTATGATTGCATATGAAGAAGTACCTTATCTCTGGGTTTCACAGAATAATGTTTCATCTGCTTATCGTAGCTGGGTAAAGGCTTATGAATTAAACCCAATGATTTATTGGTATGTACCATTTAATAAGATATATAAAAAGTAAATAATTTATATACAAATATATATGTGATGTGATTAAAAACCCCTGATAATAAAGGGGTTTTTAATATGCAATGGTATAAAAAATTTTTAATGAACAATATTAAAAGTAGAGATGAGGTGTTTATAATTGATAGATATTAAGAGATTATTAGAAATGAAAAAATATATTCCTTTATATAAGTTATTAAGAGAAAATAAAGAGGTATATGCTTCTATAGCTCCCTCTATTGTCGGCCAATTTGGTGAAAATATTTCCATGGGACAATTAAGAACTGCTTTCAGGAAAATAGGATTTGAAGAAATGATTGAAGTGGCTTTATTTGCAGATATATTGACTATAAAAGAGGCCTATGAATTTGATAAACTTGTTAACAGTAAAGAAGATTTTTACCTTACAAGTTGTTGTTGTCCTATCTGGATAAAAATGGTGGAAAAGAGTTATCCTGATTTATTTAAACATATGTCACTCTCAGTTTCTCCTATGATAGCATCAGGACGTTTTATGAAAAGAATTTACTCCGGGTCTAAGATAGTTTTTTTTAGCCCATGTACAGCTAAAAAAGTTGAATCAAGAGATCCCCGTGTAGAGGATGCTATTGATCTTGTTATAACTTATAGGGAGTTAAATGAAATATTTTCTTTATTAAATATAGATTTAAATAATTTAAGTGAGGATAATATTAATCAAGCCTCTTTTGCGGGAAGAACCTATGCTAGAACAGGAGGGGTTAGCTTATCTGTTAAAACGGTGGTAAACAGGATAGCCCCTGATAGAGTTATAAATCTTAAGGCTAAAAGGATAGATGGTATTAAAGAATGTAAAGAGGTATTAGATTATTTAAAAAGGGGGAAGAAAATAGAAGAAAATTTTATTGAAGGTATGGGTTGTGCAGGTGGTTGTGTTGGAGGACCAGAAACTAATATAGATGTAAATGAAGCTACACGTATTGTTAATGAATATAGTGAAGAATCATATATAATGACACCTATGGATAATGCGAACATTATTGATATTCTGGAAAAAATGGGATTAAAAGATTTTAGTGATGTATATTATAATGAAGAGATAAAAGACCTGCTAACGAGAAAAAAATTAAAATAAAAATAACCCATCTTGATAGATAGGTTATAGTGTCATATTAGTGGTGCCGAAGGTGGGGGTCGAACCCACATGAGCTCAAGGCCCACTGGATTTTGAATCCAGCGCGTCTGCCAATTCCGCCACTTCGGCACTTAATGTACAAATATATTAACATAGTTTTAATTGAATTGCAAGCGGCTTTTTTTACATCTATGGATATTATTTATCTTCAGGATTATTATCAGGTATTATTTTAAATTTTAATTTTTCAGGGTCTATAGGGTCAGGCGATTTTTTATTAATTGTAAAATGTTTTCTATATTTTTTCTTAACAAATATTTTTTTATTATCTTTCTTTTCTTTACTTATATTTTGATGACCATAATTTTTTTTGTGGGAAAATATAAAAAATATTAAAATAAGTAATATAAATTGACTATATATTTTAATTACCTCCTTTCAACTATGTAGTGTGGGTATTTAATACCCACACTTAATATTGCGATAATTTATTGACCGCCACAGCTTACATCATTTATTTCGACATTTGCTACCTCTACAGCAAATGTTACATCAAAATCAACACAAATCTCTTCATTTAAAGAAGTAGTACAACAATTACTTTTACGATCCTTATGTGGCCCCCTTCTGTGTTCAACATCCATTATCATTAACCTCCTCCCTGTGGAAAGAGTAGATTTGTAATATTATATGAAATATATAAATTATTGTTAAAAAATAAAGAGATATAATCATGATTGTAAAGTATGAATAATTTTAAAAAAATGATAATTCTTGCTTGTAAGACTTGAATACTTATAATTAATCATGTATAATTAATAGCAATAAAATTTTTGGGAGGATGATACATAATGAAAAAGATTGTGTTCTATTTATTAACTTTTGTAATGTTGTTTTCGATTTTGGGATATGCAGCTGACAAACCGGTATTAAAAGTCGGTTCAGATGTTGCATATCCTCCCTTTGAATATGTGGATGAAAATACAGGGGAATTTGCAGGTTTTGATATTGAATTGGTAAAGGCCTTAGGTAAAGAAATGGGTTATGAGGTAGAAATAATGAATACAGCCTGGGATGGTATAATTCCCGGTTTAATCAACGGCAATTATGATATTATTATTTCAGCTATGACCATAACAAATGAAAGGGCACAGGCAGTAAACTTTTCTGATCCATATTTTACAGCAGGTCAGGTTATAGTAGTTAGAGAAGAAAATGAAGATATCAAACAGCCCTCTGACTTATCAGGTAAAGTTGTTACAGTTCAGATAGGTACAACCGGTCAATTCGCTTCTGAAAAAATTGAAGGTGTTGAAGAAATTAAGAAATTTAACTCAACTCCAGAGGCACTTCAGGAATTGAAAAACGGTGGAGCAGATGCTTCAGTAATTGATATGGGAGTAGCACAGCTTTATGTAAAAGAACATCCGGATTCTAAAATTGTTGGTAAACCATTCACTGTTGAATATTATGGTATTGCTGTGAAAAAAGGAAATGAAGAATTGCTTGATAAAGTAAATAAAGGTCTGGCAATGTTAAAAGCAAAAGATACTTATGATGAAATATATGATAAATGGTTTTAAGAGTAATAGTGTTGGAGGGTTAAAATGATATTTAGATGGGATATAATGTTTAAGTCTCTGCCCATTTTAGGACAGGGCTTAATTATGACACTACAGTTAACTATAATTTCTGTATTTATTGGAATAATATTGGGAACAATATTTGGGTTAATGAGGGTATCAAAAAATAAAGTATTATATATCATCTCTTCAGCCTATGTAGATTTTTTTAGGGGAACTCCCCTTCTTGTCCAGATATTTCTAGTATATATGGGTCTGCCACAGTTGTTGGGATTTCCACTTGATAGGTTCCCGGCAGCAATTGCTGCTCTTGCACTCAATAGTGGTGCATATTTTGCGGAGATAGTCAGGGGCGGAATCCAATCCATTGATAAAGGGCAATGGGAGGCTGCGCGTTCTGTTGGAATGAATTATTCACAGATGATGAGATATATTATACTTCCTCAGGCATTTAAAAAAATAATTCCTCCACTTGGAAATGAATTTATAGCTATGTTAAAGGATTCTTCCCTTGTCGCAGTAATTTCTCTTGAAGAATTACTGCGTAAAGGACAATTAATTATTACCCGTACATTTCGGCCATTCGAGATTTATCTAGCAGTTGCAATATTGTATCTAATATTAACTACATTAATATCAAGATTTGTTAGTTATACTGAGAGGAGGCTGGATATTGACTAATATTATAATAGAGATAAAAGATGTTAATAAATATTTCGGCCAACTTCATGTGCTCAAAGATATAAATAATGTTATTGAAACTGGAGAAGTTGTAGTGGTTATAGGGCCCAGTGGATCAGGCAAGAGTACTTTGCTTCGCTGTATAAATCGATTGGAAGAGATTACATCTGGTGATATATATTTTGAAGGAAATAAGGTTAATGACCCTGAAAATGATATTAATTTAATAAGACAGAAGGTAGGAATGGTTTTTCAGCAATTTAATCTATTTCCCCATAAAACAGCTTTAGAAAATATTATTCTGGCTCCAATAAAAGTAAAGGGAATTAGAGAAGAAGAGGCCAGAAAAATAGCTTTAAAACTTCTGGAAGGCGTAGGTTTAAAGGATAAAGCAGATAGTTACCCCGCCAAATTGTCAGGGGGACAACAGCAGAGAGTAGCAATTACCAGAGCCCTGGCAATGCAACCTGATGTTATGCTTTTTGATGAACCTACATCAGCTCTTGATCCAGAAATGGTTGGAGATGTCTTAGAGGTTATGAAAGAACTGGCTACTGGTGGAATGACTATGATGGTGGTAACCATGAAATTGGTTTTGCTAAAGAGGTAGCAGATAGAGTTTTATTTATGGATGAAGGTGTTATTGTAGAAGAAAATGTTCCTGAAAAATTATTTAATAATCCTCAGGAGAAAAGGACACAGAAATTTCTCAGTAAGATATTGATATAAAAAAAGGGGAAAGCCTAATGGCTTTCCTTTTTTTATGAAATAAGTTCTGAATTCAGGATTTCCTGTACCAGTCTCTGAACAATTTCAATCTGAGCATATGATTTAATTTTTTCTCAGTCCCCTGATAATATACTTATTGTAATATCAAGGGGAAGACCTGTCTGAATTGCGATGGCCTCAGCTAATCTATTTTTACTATGTGTTTCAAGTCGATCCCAGTCAGAACTCATAATTGCAATAACTTCTTCTTTAGTTAATCCCTGGGAAATAAGCTGTTTTTGAACAGAATCCAGTATTTTAGGTTTTAATATCTTAATATCGCCTTCTGCCAAAGTTTTTACTTCATCAGGGCTCAATGTACCTTTGGTTAATTTGCTGACTTCAGTGGTAAGGTCTTCTTCTGTTACCATTCCATATGCCTTTAAATATTGGATATTATTATCAAGGTTATTAATTATAAAAATTTTGTCTGTCTTCATTATTTCATCAAGTGAAACAATCCTGTTATTTCGGCCTATTAAGCTTTGATCATATATATTATAGATTTTTCTATCTCCGGAAAGGAGATTAACAGAAATTTTTTGTGATGTTGGGTAAAAATCAGTCATATAACCGGTATGTCCTTCAAAATAACTTAATTTAACCAGATATTTTGCTGCTTCAGCCCGGGTTATTTTTTTATTTGGATACAAATTTTCCTGGTTTTTATCAATTAAACCTACTTTGCTTGCAATTTTAATATTATTTGCTGCCCAGTGTTTATCATTTAAATCTTCAAAGGGATGATAACTGTCAATATTTATTGTTTCTTTATTTTCTATTATTCCCAGTGATTTAATCATTATTGTAATAATTTCTGCCTTAGTTAAATCACGCTCAGGTTTAAAAGTTCCATCAGGGTAACCATTAATTATTTTTTTATCTACAAGTGTGTTAATTAATTTCTGGCTTTTACTTCCATCCAGATCACTAAAATTACCTGAATCTGAAGGAATAATATTTAGTTGATTTGATAGTGCCTCGCAAAATTCCAGTCTGTTTATATTATTTTCTGGTTTAAAACTTCCATCTGGATATAATGGCATAATCTCCGTATTTACAAGATTTAAAATATAATCCTGTGCCCAGTGATTCGAAATGTCAGTTGGTTCAGCAGCCTGTACTGTAGTCATATAAGTACATAAGATAATCAAAAATATTATAAGTGCTCTTTTCATAATAACCCCTTTCTTGACTCTATATAAATAAGAATAATATATCTTGATATACAGATAATATCATAATTTACATTAAAATACTATGAATAGGATAATGTAATTTTTGGATATATAATAAAAAAACCGCCTTAAAAGGCGAAAGTTTATATTTTTAATAATTTTTTTCCAAATTACATATAATACTTCCTGAAAAGAGGAAGTATTATTATGAGAATTATTATAACAGTTTTTTTAATCATATCATTATTTACAATACCAGCTAATGCATTTACAAGCTCGCAGCATCTTATTGTTGCAGACTTTCTTTCAAAACAAGTAGATAGTACA
>CAZOON010000080.1:0-6702 GCA_964581445.1 uncultured Halanaerobiales bacterium
TTAAACTTTTTTCGATCTCTAAATGTAAACTCTCAGCTTTATTAACAATATTTTTCAAACCATCTATAGCTAAGCTCAATTCAGCAAGCCCAGTCTGGTGCCCCTTTTCATATCCCTGCTCATAACCTTCTTTTTGGGCTTTTTCCCGTGCCTCATTTAATATCACATCTGCTTCTTTATGGGCTTCATTTATTATTATCTCCGCCTCTTTTTTTGCTTCATCTATAAGGATTTCAGGATTAATATCATTATTTTTTTCAATAATTTTTTTCTCCATATTCTCTGCTAATTTATCTTTAGAACCTTTTTCCACAGAAGAATTCTTATCTATTTTAATATCATTTAATTTATATTCTCCCTTGATTTTAAAACCCTTGATAATCTTAGACAATTATCTCACTCTCCCCACCTCTGGCAATAACTATCTCACCACTATCCTCAAGCTGGCGAATAACAGAAACTATTCGTTGCTGGGATTCTTCTACTTCCCGTAATCTTACAGGTCCCATGTATTCAATATCTTCTTTAAGCATTTCCGCTGCCCGCTGGGACATATTTTTATATATAATTTCTTCAACATCATCACTGGCAGTCTTTAAGGCCAGGGCCACATCATGGGTTTCAACCTGCCGTAAAACAAGCTGGATTGCCCGGTCAGATAACATTACAATATCTTCAAATACAAACATTTTTGCCCTGATTTCATCAGCTAACTCTGGATTTTCCTCATCAAGTTCATCCAGTATATTTTTCTCGGTCCCTCTGTCAACCTGATTTAATATATCAACAATAGAATCAATACCACCTGCAGAGGCATACTCATTTGTTATAATAGAGGAAAGTTTTTGCTCCATGACATTCTCTATTTCTTTAATAATATCTGGTGAGGTCCTGTCCATTAAGGCAATCCTTCTGGCAACATCTGTCTGTATCTTTGCAGGTAATGAAGATATAACCTGTGAAGCCTGCTGGGGATGTAGATAGGCCATAATTAAAGCAATAGTCTGGGGATGCTCTCCCTGAATAAAGTTTAACAATTGTGATGGGTCAGCCTTACGTATGGAATCGAAAGGCCTGACCTGCAAAGTAGCTGTTAACTTTTCCAGAATATCTTTTGCCTTTTCTTCACCAACAGCCTTTTCCAGTATTTCCCTGGCGTATTTTATACCACCCCGGTCAATATAATCTTTGGCCTCAATTAATTGATAAAATTCATTTAAGACATTATCCTTTATATCATTACTGACTTTCTGCATATTTGCAATCTCTAAAGTAAGCTCCTCAATCTCCTCTTCATTTAGATGTTTAAAAATCCTGGCAGATATATCAGGTCCGAGAGATACAAGTAATATGGCGGCTTTTTCTTTTCCAGTTAAAGAGTCTCTTCTCATATTAATTCCTCCCGGTTATTCCTCAGTCAACCAGCCTTTTAAAATATCAGCAATCTCTTTTGGTTGATCACCGACTAATTCCTTAAGCTCATCTTTCATCTTACGTCTTTTCTTCTCTTCCGGGCTTAATTCCTCAGAAGAAATAGCAATTTCTTTTTCTGTTTCTTCATCTCCCACAATCATATCCACCCTTTGTCCATTTGGATAATCAACAGTTTCTGAGATTGTAGATCGTCTGACTACAATAAAAATTATTAATAATAATATCAATATAAAAGCTATTAGTCCAGCATATATATACATCTTTCTCTTATCCGCTGCATCACTGGCCTTCATTGCTTCAGCCATCTCTTTCTCTAGAGAAGTATCAAAGTTTAGATTATGAACATTGACTATATCATTTCTCTCCGGATTATATGCAATAGCGGCCTTTATGGACTCTTCAATCTTTTGCAGCTCTTCCTCGTTCATTTCCCTGTTAATCATAACTGCTACTGAAATTTTTTCTATACTACCAGGGGCATATTTATGTCTTTCAATTTTTTCATTTATTTCATAATTAGTAATAATATCAGTCTTTTCATAATTACCATTTTCGTTAATATCTGTTTCTACTTGATACTGTGGTATATTGGATTCTGTTCCGGGCGCACCTTCAGCTGCCCCATCATCACCCTGATATTTTTCTGCATGCTCTTCCTTGCTGCGAATAATACCATTATCATCAACTACAGGGCTATAGGTCTTACTTTCGACCTCTCTCTGGTCAAAATTCAACTTTGCATGAACCTGTACTGCAAAATTATCAGGTCCAAGTACTTTTGTCAACATTGCCTGCAGGTCTGATTTAAGCCCTTCTTCAAACTGCTGCTGAATTTCAAACTGACTGTAGGAAAGTGAGTTGCTACCAAATGTAGTATCTCCCCTTTCAGCTGCAAGTAAATTCCCGGCAGTATCAACAATTGTAACTCTATCAGGTGAAAGCCCCTGAACACTACTGGCCACAAGATTACTTATAGCATTTACCTGATTTCTGCTTAGTTGATAACCAGCACTTAGCTTTAATAAAACAGAGCCCTCTGCGGCCTGCTCTTCCTCAATATAAAGACTTTCCCGGGGAGCAGTAATCTGTACCCGGGCAAATTCTATGGCATCCATGGCCTGAATTGAGCGGCTAAGTTCTCCACCCAGGGCTCTATAAAGATTGACCTTTCTTTCAAAATCTGTAGTTCCAAACTTAGTCTGGTCAAAAATCTCAAAGCCAACTACTCCCTGGGCAGGTATTCCTTCTCCAGCCATCTCAATTCTTAATTTATAGACTTCATCCTGGGGAACCATAATAGTCGTCCCATTATTATCTAATTTATATGAAATACTCTTTTCTTCAAGTTTATTTACAATTGCATTTGCATCCTGGGGATGAAGATTATTAAATAGTGCCTGATAATTTGTCCCACTATTCCAGACAATCAAAGTAATTAAAGCAATAATCACCCCACTTGCCCCAACAGCAATGATTATTTTAGCCCTGTTGCCAAGCTTTTGCCACATATCTTTAAGCTGCCGAAAAAATTCCTGAAACCATTCTCCCATAATACTACCTCTCTCGAATTAATAATTATACCTGCATACGCATTATTTCTTCATAGGCACTAATAACCTTATTTTGAACTGCCAGTGTAAGATTCAATGCGAGTTCTGCCTTCTGGGTTGCAATGGTTACCTCATGAATACTATCAATCTTACCAAGTGCAAAATCCTGTGCCTTTTGGTCTGCATCTAATTGCAAATCATTTACTTGAGCAATATTTTCCTGCAATATGGACGTAAAAGAAGATTTATCCTGCTTTTTATTTTCATCTATCGAATCTAGCTTTGAATCAAAACCATCCAATAAAGAAACCTTATTATGTACTGAATTAATCATTTAAAATCACCTGCCAATCTCTAAGGCTTTCAGGGCCATATTTTTGGCCGTATTAAGGGCAGTAACATTAGCTTCATAGGCCCTGGAGGCATCAATCATATCAACCATTTCTGTAGTAATATTAACATTTGGCATCACTACATAACCATCCTCATTTGCATCAGGATGCTCCGGCCTATAAACCATCTTAAATGGTGTTTTATCTTCAGCAATCTCTGAAACCATAACACCGTTATTTTCATTTCTATCCAGCATACTTCGATAATAAATATTTCTAAAAGACGCCTGTTTTCTCTCTTTAAACACAGGTATTTTCCTTCTATAAGGACTGCCATCTTCAGTCCTTGTAGTATTAACATTAGCAATATTATCAGCAATAATATCCATTCTCAACCGCTGTGCTGTTAATGCAGAAGCACTAATAGAAAAATTATCAAACATTTTTATCTACCACCCTTATCAATAACATCTTTTAATCTATTAAACTGACTATTTAACTGATTTACAAGTGTATTGTAATAGATATTATTTTTTGCAAGCTCAGCCATTTCCACATCAATATCTACATTATTTTCATCTTTTCTAAAACTGCTAGCAGAAAAAACATCTCTCTTAAAAGAGTCTGGGCGTTTTTTTTCACTTGATATATGTCTGGAATTGCTAGTTTTTAAGCTAATTTCACTTTTATCTTCCATTGCTGCATTTAATTTGCTTAAAAAATCTATATCTTTTCTTTTATAATGAGGAGTATCAACATTTGCAATATTATTTGAGATCGCTTTTTGTCTCTCCCAGGCCCCATCAAGTCCTGATTTAAGAAAATTAATTGTTTTCATGACAATCATCCTTTTTAGTAATAATACTCATTAATAGTATAACACAAATAATTCTACTTTGAAATAAAATATGTAAAAAAATAGGAAAAAGTATCATATCAACTTATTATTAGCTCAATTTATTAGAACAACTTTTTGATAGCATTTAAAACCCTGCCATCTTTGAAAGGTTTAACTATAAAATCTTTAGCACCTGCCTCAATAGCTTCAATAACCATCTTCTGCTGTCCCATAGCACTGCAAACAATAATTTTAGAATCAGGATCAATATCAACTATAGCCTTAATTGCTTCGATTCCATTCATTACCGGCATTGTTATATCCATAGTTACAATATCAGGTTGTACATCCTGATAAACTTCAACTGCCTCTTTGCCATTTTCTGCTTCTCCAACAATTTCAAACTCTTCTTTGAGGATATTTGTCAGATTTAATCTCATAAAGGCAGCATCATCTACAATCATAACGCTTTTCATCAAAAAATCCTCCCTTTTCCCGGACTACTTATTATTTTATTCGTTATTATCAGCTAAAATCCTGCATCAAATATTCTTTAATATAATAATAGTGCAAAAGATTTAGCAGGATTTTATATATTTTATGACGAATAAGTAAATATAAGAAAAATGAGGAGGAATTATTTTTGAAAAATCTTACATTTAAACTACTTGTCGTTTTATCACTTCTTTTGCTGGCTTCCACTTCTGTCCTGGCTATTAACACACCCTATGTTGATGAAAACTCAGGAACACTTACCGCAATGGTCACAAATGGTAATGAAGGTTATGCTATCGGTTTTGAATATGGACTTACCGATAAAATGGCCTTTTCCGCTAAACTGGGTGACCCTGGAGACAAAATGGGCTTAAAATATGAATATAAGCCTGGCTTGTCCGTTCTTGGTGGCTTATATCTATCAGAATCAGCCTACATAGGTGTCAATATTTCAGCTGCTTCCATGTTAAAGGCTAACTCCAGTGATATGTGTACAGCTTTAGAATTCGGCCTTACCCCTGAAAATGATGAGTTTAAACTCTTTTATGAGATGGGACTTATTTATAATCTTAAAAAAGATGTTTCTTTACGAGGAGGATTTTCAGGAAAAACAGGTACTGATGCCATTGTAGAATTGGGCATGGGATATAATTTTTAATAAATAAAACAAAAAATTGATGACTACATCTCTTTCTTCATAAAAATTTTTACATGAATAAACATAAGTGGCGGAATAATAATATATCTGAAGCGATATTATTATTCCGCTATTTGTATTATTTATTAAAAATTATTGTGTAAAAACTTGATATCATACAATAAAGTTAGTTATTCATATAACCTTTACCCTGACCATTGTTTCTATTTAGACCGTTTTTGAATGCCCTTAGATGATTTTCTGAGCCTCTTTTTAAGACTTCAAATACTTCTCTTACATCTTCAGGCAAATCTTTTTCCAGAAACTTTTCATACATAGCTATATTTGCAATCTCTGCTTCTACCCCGGTTTCAAGTGCAGCTTCAATACTCTCAGGAAGGATTACATGTTCACTTGAACTATCCTCAGGCAATATAAACTCATATTTTTCAAACAGAGGTAGCAATAATTCGATATGATATTCTTCTGCTTTCATAATATTACTAAATGGTCTCTGTTCCCCATATTCATCCATAATCAAATCATATTCTGCCCTTGCTAGATATTCATCCTGTATAGCATATACCAGCATATCTTCCAGGGCATATTCTTCCACAGCACCAGCACCTTCTGCACCATAACCATCAGCTGCAAAAACTCCAGCAGAAAAAATTCCTAACCCCAGAATTATTAGACTTAAATATGTAATAACATCCCTCTTAATTACTTTTGTCATTTTTATCATCTCCTTATAATTTCTATCTATATTATAAAGGGAAAATTTGAAGAAATTATGAAGAAAGAAAAATCTCTAGCTTTAGCATAAATATAACGCAGATGAAATCTACATCCATCGAGAATATTTGCTGCTGAAGGTACTTCTCCCTTTATCGGCAAATCTTTTTTCAGATTTACATGTCCTGACATCGGCTACATTTTTTAGAAATATATTAAAAATTATTCAATTATGATATCCACTGTTTCACTATAAATTTTTCCACCCACTGTGGGTATCTCTGCCTGTAATTCATACTCTCCATCCGGAAAAAATGTATCCCGCCAGGGATAAATCAATTCTGTATAAAGAAGATAATCATCAGGATTTAGAGATTTCACGGTTATTAAGGCAATAAAGCCTTTATTATCAGACCATCTCCAGACTTCTTTGCCAAATCGTTTTAAAACCAGATCGAATTTTTGACCTGAGCTATACTTAATGTCGAGCCTTTCATCTGAATCATTAAATAATAGCAATGATATCCCTATTGGCTCTGTTTTATCATAATGATGCTTATTTGTTTGTAATTCAAGCTCTACATTACTCAATCTATTTTCAAATCTATATATATAATAATGATTTCCTTTAAACTCAATAATCAGTCGAAAATAATCCCTCATAACGTCAATAGGTATATA
>CAZOON010000081.1:0-6573 GCA_964581445.1 uncultured Halanaerobiales bacterium
TGGACATTAAGTTTTCCCCCTGTATGTATTAGAGAAAAAGATATTTTAGTAGATAGTGATAACGAGAGTATACTCAAAAATATTGGAATTGATGGAAAAATAATATATACTCCTGGGCATACAATAGATTCAATATCTGTTATTTTAGAGGATGAGATTATTTTCTGTGGTGATGCAGCAATGAGTTGGCCGTTATGGGCAGGAATAAAATATTGTACAATATTTATTACTGATATTGGACAATTTTATAGAAGCTGGGAAAAGATTATAAAAACTGGAGTTAAAATGGTTTATCCGGCACATGGGATGGAATTTTCAATAGAAAAATTAATAAATAATATATGGAAGTATGGAAATAAGTCCTTAGTTAATATAGGCGGTGAAATTATTGATAAAACTAGAGACAAATAGATAAAACCTTTTTGTTAATGTAACGGGGAACCAATTAAGATGCGGATAATTATTTATGGTATACAAATTAGCAGGTGGTTTTAAAAGATATAAAGAGACTATAAAATCTTATTGGTACAGAATTGATAGATGATTGGGGGGATAAAGATTGTGACTATACTTATTGATTTAAGCCATAATATTATTAATGATATGCCAGTACATCCTTATGATGATCCTGTGAAACTTTATCAGGATAAGTTTTTAGATAGAGATGGATACAATAATTTTAAATTGGAGATTGGGATGCATGCTGGTACTCATATTGATTCTCCCATGCATATGACTAATATTGATTCTTTTATAAATGAGATATCTCTAGAAATGTTTATAGGAAAAGGATGTTTACTCGATGTTAGGGATGAGAGTGTAATTAAATATAAGGAAGAGTATTCTTCGATTGTAAATGAAAATGATATTGTAATATTGTTTACTGGGTATTATGAAAAATATGGAACAGAAGAATATTATAAAGAATATCCAGTAGTTGATAAAGAATTAGCAGACTTTTTTATAGATAAAAGGATAAAAATGCTAGGAATGGATTTGCCATCACCAGATAGATATCCATTTGAAATACATAAAGTGCTTTTTAACAATGATATATTAATAATAGAAAATCTGACAAATTTATTGCAATTATTAAGTATTGATAATTTTGAGATTATAGCATTTCCTTTAAAAATAAAAGCAGAGGCATCTATGGCAAGAGTTGTTGCAAGAAAAAAATGTTAAAATAAAATTATCAGGGGGAATCAATAATGTTGATATTAGCTATTAATCCTGGGTCTACTTCAACAAAACTTGCAATTTATGATGGGGATAAAAAATTATGGGAAAAAAATATCAGTTATTCGATTAATGAACTGTCAAAATATAAAGAGATAATTGATCAATTAGAATGGAGACAGAAGTTAATTAAAAGAAAAATTAAAGCAGCAGGTTTTAGGGTTGAAAACATGGATGCTGTTGTAGCCAGGGGAGGAGCAGGTCTGGATCCTATAACTGGTGGCACATATTTAATTGATGAAGAAATGTTAAAAGATTTAAAAATTGGTAAAAATGCAAAACATGCTTCAAATTTAGCTGGAATTATTGCCTATAATCTTGTTAAAGATAAAGATATTCCTGCTTTTACTGTTGATCCGGTATCTGTTGATGAATTTGAATCAATAGCTCGATTATCTGGATTTCCGGAAATAATAAGAAGATGTCAATCACATGCTCTAAATTTAAAGGCTGTAGCAAGAAATGTTGCTGAAAAACTTGATACAGAAATGAATAAAATTAATTTAATTGGTGTTCACCTGGGTGGTGGTATATCTATTGCCGCTATGAAAAAAGGGAGAATTATTGATGTAAATAATGCCAATCAAAATGGACCATATTCGCCGGAAAGGTCAGGCACCTTACCTGTACTTGATTTAGTTGAATACATTTTTAGTAATAATTTTGATAAAAATGAGTTAAAGAAAAAACTAATAGGTAAAGGAGGAATGGTCGCTTATTTAGGAACAAATGATGGTAGAGAGATTGAAAAGAGGATTAGTAATGGGAATAAAAAAGCTGAACTTGTATATAAGGGCATGATTTACCAGATTGCAAAAGAAATTGGAGCTATGGCGGCTGTTCTTGAAGGAAATATTGATGGAATTTTTGTGACTGGTGGCCTTGCATATTCAGATTATTTAATAAACAGTATAAAAAAATATGTGGAATGGATTGCTCCTATTATGGTTTTTCCCGGTGCAGAAGAAATGAAACATCTGGTTAAAGGAGTATATCGTGTTTTAAATAATAAAGAGAAAGCAAAAGTTTATAAAGATGAAAGAATAAATTTGGAGGATTTATTATGATTAGAAAATTTGCTGAACTACTTTCAAAAGTTAAAGAGAAGGAGATTAAAATATTAGCTGTTGCAGTACCTGAGGATAAAGAAGTTATGAATGCTGTAAAATTGGCAGTTGAAAAAAATATGATTTACCCTATTCTTATTGGGTGTAAAAACAAAATTGAAAAGATAAGCAGGTCAGTTGGATTAAATAATACTGATATAGAAATTGTTGATGTAGAAAACGACAAAGAAGCCTGTAAGAAAGCTGTAAAATTAACGAGTTCAGGAAAAGCTGATTTATTAATGAAGGGACTAATAGATACGTCATTAATAATGAAAGAAGTATTAAATAAGGAATATGGTCTGAGAAAAAATAGATTAATAAGTCATATAGCTATGGTAGAAAGCAAAGTCTTAGGTAGGCTTTTATTTGTAACTGATGGTGGAATGAATATAAAACCAGACCTTGATGAAAGAAAAGAAATTATACAAAATGCAATAAATGTTACAAAAAAGTTAGATTATGAAAATCCCAAAGTTGCTGTACTGGCTGCTATTGAAAAGGTTAATTCAGCAATGGAAGAAACGATAGAAGCTGCAGCACTGTCCAAAATGAATGATAGAGGTCAGATAAAAGGTGGTATAGTTGATGGACCACTGGCAATAGATAATGCTTTATCTGAAGAAGCGGCAAAAATGAAAGGAATATTAAGCCCGGTTGCAGGTAAAGCTGATATTTTACATGTTCCAGAAATAGTATCAGGTAATATACTTGGAAAAAGTTCTATCTATCTGGCAAATGAAAAAATTGCTGCTATTATTGGGGGTACTTCATCTCCTGTAGTTTTGACATCAAGAGCAAATACAGCTGATATTAAGCTAGTTTCCATTGCAGCAGCGGTTCTTATGACTTAAATAATATTTTGTCTTTATAATTGAAGAATTAATTCAAGCAGTAAGAAATTTTTGAAATAGAGGAGTGAAATTATAAATATGAAAAAATTACTGACAGGTAATGAATCAATTGCTCGAGGAGCCTATGAAGCAGGTGTTAAATATGCAACAGCATATCCAGGAACACCCAGTACTGAAATATTAGAAAATACAGCGCTTTATAAAGAATCTATTTTAGCTGAATGGGCACCAAACGAAAAAGTAGCATTGGAGTCTGCAATTGGAGGAGCTTTAGCAGGAGCTAGAACGTTTGCAGCTATGAAACATGTAGGTGTAAATGTTGCAGCTGATGCCCTGTTTACAGTTGCTTACACAGGCATAAATGCTGGAATGGTTTTAGTAACAGCTGATGAGCCAGGTCAACATTCATCTCAAAATGAACAGGATAATAGAAATTATGCAAAATTTGCTAAAATACCTTTATTTGAGCCTGCAGATAGTCAGGAGTGTAAAGATATGATGAAAGATGCGTTTGAAATTAGTGAAAAATACGACACTCCAGTATTAGTTAGAATGACAACTAGAGTATGTCACTCTAAAGGTATTGTAGACTGTTATAATCGAGAGGAAGTAGATTTTAAAGAATATAAAAAAAATGTTAAAAAATATGTTACTATACCTGCTCATTCTAGAAAAATGAGGGTAAAGGTAGAAGAAAGAATGAATAAACTGAAAAAATATTCAAATAGCACTGAATTAAACTATATTGAATTGAATGATACTAAAATAGGTGTAATTTCTTCTGGTGGTTCATTTTATTATGCTAAAGAGGTATTTGGTTATAAAGCTTCTTATTTAAAGCTTGGATTTACTAATCCACTTCCCGGTGAAAAAATCAAAGAATTTGCCAGTAAGGTTGATAAGATATATGTTATTGAAGAAAATGATCCCTATATTGAAGAATATGTAAAATTATTAGATATTCAATGTTATGGAAAAGATGTTTTTCCTTATAGAGGAGAAATGACTCCTGATGTAATCAGAGAATCAGTTTTTGGAGAAACTAAAGCATTTATAAAAAGTGATGAAAGCAAAGTAGTTCCTAGACCTCCGGCATTTTGTGCAGGATGTCCACATAGAGGGTTTTTCTATGAACTTGGAAAAAGAAAGGATATTGTTGTTTCCGGGGACATTGGATGTTATACTTTAGGATTTGATGAACCATATAATGCCATGGATTTTAATTATTGTATGGGTGGTAGTTTTAGTGTTGGTCATGGTGCACAGCAAGTATTTAATATGCAAGAAAATAATAAAAAAAGACTGGTATCAGTACTTGGTGATTCAACATTTTTCCATACGGGAATCAATTCATTATTAGATGTTGTTTACAATAAGAGTAATAGTGTAAATGTAATATTAGATAATAGAATTACAGGTATGACAGGACATCAGGAAAATCCAGGAAGTGGATATACTTTACAGGGAGAAAAAACTAAGGTTGTAGAGATTGAGCCTTTAGTAAGAGCCTGTGGTATTGAAAATGTTAGAGTTATTAACCCCAATAATCTCAATGAGGTAAAAGAAGCATTAGATTGGGCATTGGAATTAGATGAAGCATCTGTAATTATTACCAGATGGCCATGTGTTCTTAAAAAATTCTCTGTAGAAGATAAAGAAGAATTTGCAGGGGCATTTACAGATAAGTTCAGAGTTGATGAAGATAAATGTATAAGTTGTAAACAATGTATTAAAACAGGGTGCCCTGCTCTATCGTTTGATAATGAAACTAAAAAAGCAAGCATAAACAAAGCTCAGTGCGTAGGCTGTGAAGTTTGCGCTCAAGTTTGTCCAGTAGATGCTATTGTAAAGGAGGAAAAATAAGATGACCAAGAGTATTCTTTTAGTAGGAGTAGGTGGGCAGGGTACAATTCTTGCCAGTAAACTTCTAACAACTGGTCTTATGGAAGCAGGATTCGATGTTAAAATGAGTGAGATTCATGGTATGTCTCAAAGAGGTGGCTCTGTTTCATCTCAAGTTAGATATGGAGATGAAGTACAAAGTCCTGTTATTGAAATAGGTGGAGCTGATATATTGATCTCCTTTGAAAAAATGGAGGCTTTAAGATGGTTAAAGTATTTAAAAATAGATGGTAAAGCAATAGTAAATGACTTTGAAATGGAGTCTATGCCTATTCTAAATGGAAAAGCAGAATATCCTGAAGGAATAAATGAAGAATTAGTGGAAAAAGCCAATACCAAAATTCTAGATGCTGCCAATAAAGCACAAGAACTTGGTTATTCTGAAGTAATGAATGTGATTCTTTTAGGAGCCCTGGTAAAATCAATGGGCTTAGAAGATATAGATTGGGAAAAAATTATTACAGAAAATATTAAGAAAAAGTTTATAGATATTAATATTAAAGCTATAAACATGGGTATGAATTTAGTATAGTATAAGAGATGCCTTTATAGATTTGAAATATGACTTGAAAAATAAGGTAATGATAGATGATATAGTATCAAGAATAGACTGGAAAGAATTTGTTTCATTTATAATCCTTAAAACAATCCCGTTTTTTTGGATACCTGCTCATACAATAACATTTTTGCTGCCAGCAGAGTATAGAGTTTTAGTTGCTTCCTTACTTTCTGTAGCTTTAGGAGTAATATTAGCATTTTCTTATGAAAAAACTGCATAAAATGCATAAAACTGCATAAAATTGCATAAATAATAACTTTTTTTGACAAAATGTATCTTTTGTACTATTATTAAATAGTAGTATTACCCAAAATTAAAACTACCAATCTTTTTCCAGTCTCTCGATAATTTTTTAAATTTGATATTGTTTTCGTGTTATTAGAAAAATAAGTTTGAAATAATTAATTATAGGTGAAATGTCCTTATTTTGGTTTTTGTGCTTAAACAAATTACATCAAATGCAGGGGCTAATTTTACCTTTTTTTGTGTAATATGTGGATAATTAACTTTAATTTTTTATATTGACAAATTAAAATATATTTTTAATATAGAGCGAATTTTATATAGTATTGACAGATATCAGTTAACATTGAAAAAGAGGTGATTAAACTATGAACTTATATATCAGGACATGTTTTATGACTATAGGAATAATTATATTACTAGTGTTATGTTTTTATGGTAATTCCATGGCAATGTGGCCTCAGGAAAATGATTGGATTCCTTTTATAAATAATGATTGGGAAAATATTGAGGATTCAGCAGGAGATACTAATGCAGATTATTTAGATTATGTGAGTGATTCTGTAGCATCAGCTTACTGGTATTTTGATGGAGAGTATTTATTTTTTAGAAGTGTATTAAATGGAGATCCTGTTAAATATAAACAGGGAGACCCAGAACAGTTATTAGC
>CAZOON010000082.1:0-6565 GCA_964581445.1 uncultured Halanaerobiales bacterium
AGAATATGCAAAAGAACCAAAATTGGTATGGCAAGGAATGGCTCGTTTATGGGACATGGTAATGGAGAAATAATTATTTGTTTTTCAACTGCTAATATTATAAATAATAAAAAAGCTGAATCAGAGAAGTGTAGTATATTAAATTTTAAATTTTTAAATGAGGTTAAGATTGATATTGCTTTCAGAGCTGTAGCAGAGGCAACAGAAGAAGCTATTTTAAATTCTATGATTACTGCAGGTGATATTAGTGGATATAAAAAACATAAAAGAATTAGTCTAAAAAATTATATGTATTTATTAGAATAACAATAGAAAGGAGAAAATTATGAAAAATAAAATAAAGAGGATACAGATATCGACTTGTTATCTTCTTTAATTAACAAATTAAAAGCTTTATTGCTAATAATGATTTACTACGACTGGAGTGATAATATATGAGTAGAACAAAAGGTATTTTATTTACAATTCTTGCAGCATCAAGTTTTGGTTTAATTCCTTTATTTGCAAAGATAGCCTATGCTAATGGTTTTAATCCCTATACATTCACATTATACAGGTCATTATTTGCTTCGATAGAAATATTCATATTTATTAAAATAAAGAATATTAAATACAGGGTTGAAAAAGAACAGTACATAACCCTTTTTAAAGTTAGCTTAGTGGGATATTCATTAATGATGTTAACCCTTTCCATATCATATAATTATATGTCTACTGGTCTGGCGACAACTATTCATTTTATTTATCCAGTTGTTGTCTTGCTTGCTTCAATTTTATTTTATAAAGAAAAAATTAATAAGTATATAATTATTGCTTTAGTTTTATCCTTAATAGGTATGTACTTTTTAGTTGCTTTTGACTCCAGTGGGTCAATAAGCATAGTTGGAGTTTTACTTGCTTTATTTTCCGGTGTTTTTTATGCCTATTATGTATTACAGGTAGCCTATGGAAATATTAAGAAGATTGATTCATATGTAATTGCATTTTATGTTTCATTATTCAATACCTATAATATATTAATTATGACCATTATTATGGGTAAACTTGATTTTTCATATACATATAAGGGTTTATTAAGTACAGTTTTAGTAGCACTGGTGTGTAATTTAATAGGTATGGTTTCGTTTCAAAAGGGCTTGAAAATTATCAGTGCCACAACTGCAACAATATTAAGTACTTTTGAGCCTATAACAAGTCTAATTGTAGGGGTTTTGGTTTTTAAAGAGCTTTTATACTGGTATCATATAGCAGGTAGTATTTTAATTATTTTTTCAGTAATAATAGTTGGATATGCAGAAAATATTATGAAATAGTAAGCAAATATGTTATTGTAATATCTTTTATTTTTCTATAATATATTTTTTATTAAACAATTTTACAAATAACAATCTAGCAGCAATAAATAGATAAAGAAAATTAATCATTAGTCCATTAAATATGTGATAGTCATAAGGAGATTTATCTATATATCCAGTTAAGATATTCGGAAAAATTCCCAGGATAATTAATAAAATAACTGGAATTATTAATGATATACTATCAACTATTTTTAATGAATATTTTTTTTCTTTACTATTAATACAAAGCTCTTTAAACTTTAATTTCAAAATATTTTTATTGTTTCGCAATAATCCCAACCAAATAAAACGGATAACATATAAATAAGTTATTATACCGCTTAAATGAATTAATAAGGAAAATATAAAATCACCTGTAAAAGCATGTTTAATCAGATATTTACTGTTATACCCGGCTAAAAAAGGGAAACCTGCAAGAGAAATAAAACTTATTATACTAACAATGCTGTTTAATAATTGTCTTCCTATGGCAGAACAAAATTTATGGATTAAATTACTATTATATTCTTTTAACCAATAGTTTCCACCGATAAAAAGGCTAGTTTTAGCAAAGGCATGAGCAATAATATGTATTATAGCTCCTATGTAGGCATAATTATTGCCACTACCTATACCAATAGCTATATATCCTAATTGGCTGATTGTACTATACCCCAATAATAATTTATAATCAGAAGCAATAAAGGCCCTAATACCGCCATAAAACACCATTATTATACCCAGATACAATAAAAATCTATTTCCATTAGTAATTATTTTTAAATAGGTAATGAAACCCAATTTAACTACCCAGCCTGAAGATATAGCAGCGAATAAAGGCATTGCATTTTTATAAATAAGTGGTACCCAGAAATGTAGACCAATAATAGCACTTTTCATGCCCATACCAATTATAAACATATTTTGTAACCAGACCTCATTGATAGGGACGATATGATAATATCCCTGCTGTGTTGCCAATAAAATAGTGTATAATAAGAAACTACTACCTAAAAATTGTATAATAAAGTACTGCCTGGCAATTTTATGATTACTCCAGAGTAATATGAGTGTAGTAGTGACTGACACCATTTCCCAGCCAATAATAAAGATAAACCAATTATTTGTTAGAATAGTAATTATAAAACTAATCATGTATATGCCAAGCAATAGATAATACCATATTTTTTTAACTTTTATTGTATTCCAGGATGCTAAAGCAACTAATGTAGACACAATTATTCCTGTAATAATATATATAAGATTTAGTTTGCTTATATCAAAGTTATTTATAAAAAATTCCTGCATTAGCTTACCTCCTAAAAACATATTTTTTCTATATTTTTTATTTCTCTTGTTAATTATTATTCTTTATCTAAATAATAAATCCTTTTAATATATAAGTAAATTTAATGAAAAAAAGCTTGATTTTTCAATATTTATGAAGGCATATTTAATTTATATAAGGAGATGAAATAATGCGTAAATACTGGAGTGAACTTGTAAAAAATACGGAGCCATATGTTCCTGGTGAACAGGCTAATAATAAAAAATATATAAAATTAAATACAAATGAAAACCCTTACCCACCATCACTTAAGGTAATTGAAGCAATAAAAAATAATGTTGATAATAAACTCCGTTTATATCCTGACCCATCGTGTCAGGAATTAAAAAAAATCATTTCTGGATATTATGGCATAAAAAGTAAAGAGGTTTTTGTAGGGAATGGGTCTGATGAAGTACTGGCTTTTTCTTTTATGGCATTTTTTAATCCAGGAAAAGAAATATTGTTTCCCAATATAACTTATAGTTTTTATCCTGTTTATGCTAAAATTTTTAATATAAATTATAAAACAGTCAGGTTAAATAAGGATTTTTCTCTTCCTTTTGAGGAATTTTTCAAATCTAATGGGGGTATTATATTTCCAAATCCAAATGCTCCAACTGGTAAAGACCTTCCTCTTTCATCTATCAAAAAAATATTGAAGAAAAATATTAATAATATAGTTATTATCGATGAGGCCTATATTGATTTTGGGGGAGAGTCAGCAGTAGGATTAGTAGAAGATTTTCCAAACCTTATTGTTTTGCAAACTTTTTCAAAATCACGTTCTCTTGCAGGATTAAGAGTAGGGTTTGCCCTGGGACAAAAACATTTAATTGAAGCCCTTGCTCGAATAAAAAATTCTTTTAATTCTTATACACTGGATAGATTGGCATTAAAGGGAGCAATAGAGGCTATAAAAGACAATAAATATTTTGAAAAGACAAGATATAAAATTATAAAAACCCGGGAAAAAGTTTCTGCTAAATTAAGAAAAATGGGATTTGATGTTATAGGATCTAAAGCTAATTTTATTTTTATTAGTCCTCCAGATAAAAATGCTGAAGATTTATTTAAGAAATTAAAAGAAAACGGAATACTTGTCAGGTATTTTAATCAAAAAGAAATAAAAGATTATTTACGTGTTAGTATAGGTACTGACCAGGAGATGGATTCTTTTATTAAAACATTAGAGAATTTTTAATCTGGGAAATAGGAGTGGTTTAGAAATTATGGTTGAAATTAGAAGAGCAAAAATTGATGATGAAACATTTTTGGATTACTTATATATTAAGACTGATTATATTGGTCAAGGTTATGGTAGATTATTGTGGAAGCACATGATAAAATGTTGTAAAAGACCTGGCATTAAAAGACTGGAATTAATTGCTGCGCCAGTGGTGGAAGAGTTTTATCTCAAAATGGGAGCAAAACGTATTTCTGAGATTAATTCACCTATTTTAAATGGCAGGATAATATCAAAGCTAGAATACATTATATCCTTTTAAAGAGGTTTTCAGATGAATCGTATTAATATCATTATTGTATAACAATATTACAATATTAATAAAAAATATTGGAAAAACATGGGGTGGATAAAACAATAGGAGGTAAAAGATGAGGATATATTCATGGAACGTAAATGGTATCAGGGCAATAAAAAGAAAAGGATTTTTAGATTGGATTTCTGAGGAGCCTGTAGATATAATAGGTCTCCAGGAGACTAAAATTCAGGATGAACAAATAAGTGATGATTTAAGAAATATAGACGGCTATCATTCATATTTTTCCTTTGCTGAAAGAAAAGGTTATAGTGGGGTTGCTTTATATACAAAGGAAGAACCTATATCAGTCAGTCATGGAATAGGAATAGAGCGTTTTGATAAAGAAGGTAGAATATTAATTGCTGAGTATAATGATTTTACTATATTAAATATATATTTTCCTAATGGAAAGAGAAATAAGAAAAGATTAAATTATAAATTAGATTTTTATGATGCATTATATGAGTTCTGTGAAAAATTACGTGAAGATGGGCATGAATTAATTATATTTGGTGATTATAATACAGCCCATAATGAAATAGATTTAAAGCATCCTCAGGCAAATAAGGATACTTCAGGATTTTTGCCCATTGAAAGGAAATGGCTTGATAAATTAATAAATAATGGTTATATTGATACCTATAGGTTTATCTATCCAGAAAAAGTTACTTATTCCTGGTGGAGTTACAGGACCAGGGCCAGAGAAAGAGATGCTGGATGGAGGATAGATTATCATTTTATAACTGAGGGTTTGGAAGATAGATTAAAAGAAACTGATATATTGACTGAAGTTATGGGTTCTGATCATTGTCCAGTTACTATAGAATTAAAATAAAGATACGAGGTGTTCAGGTATGAACTTAAAGTATATTAGTGATAAAATTGCCTATATCCCTAATCCTGTAAATATTGGAATTATTATTAATAATAATTCTGTAATTCTTATTGATAGTGGTATAGACGATGATACAGCTAAAAAAATTCTTAAAACTATTGAGAAGAATGGTTTATATCCTATTGCCTTAATAAATACACATTCACATGCAGATCATTGTGGAGGTAATTCATATTTAAAAAATAAAACTGGACTAAAAATATATGCCCCGGAAAAAGAATCAGCTTTAATAGAAAATACTATGTTTGAACCCTATTTTTTTTCATCCGGGGCCCGACCACCTAAAGAATTAGAGATTAAGTTTTTGAAGGCAAAAGCGTCTGAGGTAGATACTGTTATTAAAGAGGGGATAAAGGATTTATCTATTAATGGGAAAACATTAGAGATTGTTTCACTTCCGGGTCATGCCATAAATCAAATTGGAGTTTTTGTTGATGGTATTTGTTTTTGTGCTGATGCCTATATACAAAGAAAGATATTGTATAGACATAAGATACCCTTCAATATAGATATAGAAGCCCAGAAGGAAACACTTAATTTCTTACTTAATACAAATTATGAGTATTATTTACCTGCACATGGTAAACTGGCAAGTGATGCTAAAGAAGATATTAAAGTTAATTTGGAAAGAATATTGGAAATTGAAAACTTAATATTAAAATTTACAAATAATGATTTAAGCAGTGAAGAAATATATTTGAAAGTATTTGATTATTATCAATTAAATATTAATAATTTGCAAAAATATTATCTTAACAAAACAGGAATTGATGCTTTTTTAAATTATTTATTAAATTTAGACAAAATTCGATATAATTTTAAAAATAATAAGATGTATTGGTATAACAACGGTTAAGCAGATTTATTTTTTAAAGGGTAAACCTGTAGACAATATCAAATTAAATTTTTTAGAAAATGAGTGTTAAAAATAATATAAAATGATGATATAATAAACCTACAATTGATAAAAAAAGGGGGAATTAAAGGTGAATATTGGGATAATAGTTTATTCTGAAACAGGTAACACATATTCTGTTGCCCAAAAAATTAAGGATTCAATTTCAGATAGTGGTCATAACATTGTTGTGAAAAAACTGGAGACTATTGAAAAAAATAAAAAGAAAAAAGATTATAACTTAAAGGAATACCCGGATTTAAGTAAATATGATTTGTTAATATTTGCTTCCTATGTCGAGGCCTTCTCCCTCTCATTAGCTATGCAAAATTACTTTAAAGATATCGAATCATTAAATGGTAAAAAAGTTTTTTGTTTTGTAACTAAAGCTCTGTTCTTTAACTGGACGGGTGGTAATCGAGCAATCAGACAGATGAAAAGAATGTGTAAGTCTAAAGGGGCCAGTATTTTAGGTTCTGGTATTGTAAAATGGAGAGATAAAGATAGGGAAAAAGATATTTCTGCTTTGCTTGATGATTGGGAAGAAGTAGCAGAGGAGCTTTATGA
>CAZOON010000083.1:0-6522 GCA_964581445.1 uncultured Halanaerobiales bacterium
AAAAATAAAAAATATGATTTCAGTAAAGACCTTTTTCCTCTTATGCTTAAAAATAACAGGGACTTATATGGTTTGCCCTTAAACGGTTATTGGAATGATATTGGTAGCCTTGAAGAATATAGACAGACAAATTTTGATTTAATAGAGGGATTGATTAATTTAGATATTAATAAAGACTATAGTAAAATTGATGAAAATATCTATATTGAAAATAATGTGAATATAGATGATAGTGCTATATTGAAGGGTCCTTTATATATTTCTGAAGGAAGCGAAATAGCTCAGGGTGTATATTTAGAATCCTCTGTAATCGGGAGAAATGCCCGTATTTTATCATATAGCTCAGTGAAAAAATCAGTATTATGGAATAATATATATCTTGACTCTCGTACAGAAATAAGAGGTGCAACAATTGCTGATAATGTAATTATTAAAGATGGTGTAGAAATATATGAAAAAAGTATTATAGGAAGAAAGGTTAAAGTGGGTAGAAAGTCAGTAATTAAGCCCGGGGTAAAAATATGGCCAGAAAAATTAATTGAGGATGAGTCAGATGTTAATGATAGTTTAATCTGGTCTTCTGGCTGGAAAAGAAAACTTTTTACTAATCTGGGTATTGTAGGAATTAGTAATGTTGATATAACACCTGAATATCTTGCCAGACTGGCCTCAGCTTATGCTGCAGTAATAAAGCCGGGAGACGAGTTAATCATAAGTTCAGATACTTATGAGATTAGCAAATCTTTAAGCAGGGCTTTTATTAGTGGATTGCAATCAAGTGGTGTAAATGTTCTTGATATTGGAAATTCGATAACACCTGTTGTAAGATATAGTATAATGAAATTTTCTGCAGCAGGTGGAGTCTTTATTCATGTTAGTCAAAAAAATAATACAAGAATTATAATTGAATTTTTTGATAAAAACGGCATAAATTTATCCTCATCACAACAAAGGTCAATTGAAAAGAAATATTTTGTAGAAGATTATAGAAGAATGCTTCCAGAAAAAACGGGAAAATTTTCATATGCCCCTGATATGAATAACTCCTATCTTGATAATTTACTTAGTAACATTGATTTTGAGTCCATAAAAAAGAATAATTTTAAATTGGTCCTGGATTTTGAATATGATAATCTTATTAATTTATTACCTGTATTTTTAAACAGATTAAATTGTGATATTTTACTTACCAAAAATTATTCAGATGATGGTCTTCCCCTGAGCTTTGATAATAGATTAAATAGCAGTAAAAAGGTAATTAGAATATTAAAAGAAAATAAATGTGATCTAGGAATAATATTTGATCATAATGCTGAGCAATTAAGATTATTTACAAATGAGGGTAATATTATAGATAAACCAGGTTTGCAGGTCTTGATTTCATATTTATTACTGGAAAGAGGTGTAAAAAAATTATATTTGCCTTTAAATGTTCCAAGGGTTATAGAAAAGATGGCCCAGGAATATGGGGCAGAAGTTATTTTTACTCCAATAAACAAACAGGCAACAATGGGGAGATATTTTGATTATTTAAAAAAAGAAAGTGATATGACTTTACCATATTTTTATCCATATTTAGATGGTATCTGTGCACTGGCATTAATCCTGGAGAGGATTTCACTTGATAAAAAGGATGTTAATGATTTATTGGATGAATTACCGAATTTCTATCTTCAGAAAACAGATGTAAGCTGTAATTGGGAAGATAAGGGTAAGATTATGCGTATATTAAGTAGTGATTCTAAAAAGAAAGAGTTGATTGATGGGATTAGATTTAGTCACCGACATGGTTGGGCTCTTGTAATACCTGATAGTGAGCAACCGGGTTTTCATATTTATGCAGAGGGAAAGGATCAGGAAACTGCAGAAAGTTTAACCGGTTTTTATACTAAAAAATTAAAAAAAATATTAAATAAATAGAGATAAAAAAGCAGCCATCAGGCTGCTTTTTATTTTAAATTGCAGGACTTAGATGATCTATGTCAAATAATGAAATATAAAGCATTTTTAGATTTTCGAATTATTGAGGTGAAGAAGATGATTAAAAATTCATTTGAATTCTGTGAAAATATTCTGCCCGAGGTATCCAGAAGTTTCGCATTAACTATACCAATGCTTGATGATGAGCTTTATAGACCGGTTCTAATAACTTATCTCATGGACAGACTACTTGATAATATTGAAGATGAAATTAATGGAATTGAGCTTGAGAGAAAGAAAAATTTAATGGATATGATGGTAGAAATATTTAACCCTTTTTTAGATACCTCAATATCGCTTATTAAAGAAATTAAAGACAGTTCAAAATTGATTGAAGATGATTCACTTCATAAATTAAGTAATGAAGTGGATACCATACAAAAGGCCTTTAAAAACCTGGATATAAATTTACAAATAATATCATATAAATGGTTAAAAGAAATGAATCAAGGGATGAAAAAATATTTATCTTTTGAGGTAAAAACATTTAAGGATCTTGATGAATATTGCTATTATGTAGCTGGTACGGTTGGTGGATTTTTGACTGATACAATGATATATTTAAGTGATATTGATATTAAAAAGCAGAAACAATTAAAAAGCAATTATATCAATGCAGGTCTTTTTTTGCAAAAGATTAATCTAGTCCGTGATATTAGAAAAGACCTTAAAAAAAGAAAAAAACATTTTTGGCCTATGGAAGAACTTGAGCTTGAGCCTGATTTAATACTAAAATCTTATTATAAAGAAAAGGCCATGGGAGGGCTACATTTAATGATTGAAGATATAAAAATCCATATAGCTGGATTAATATCTTATCTTGAGGCCATCCCCTCTAAATTCAAAGGATATAGAAATTTTTTCTGTGTCAACAATGCTCTGGGATTGGTTACTCTTGAACTTATGGAAGATAATGAAAAATTATTTTATGGCAAGAAAGATATAAAAGTAAAAAAAATAGATTTTTTGAAAATATTAAGTTTACCAGAAAAGACATTTATGAAAAAAAGCAGGTCATATCTTAGTGAAGTTTAATGATGTATAAATAATCTCTGGACTGGCAATAATTAGATTGAAGTCTGGGGGTTACAATTATGAAAAAAAATAATATGATATCAGATATTTTTCATTATCATCCTTTATTTTCAGGGATAATCAGCGGAATTATGGTAAATAATATTTCACTTGGCTTGATTTCAGCAGGTTATATTGCACTATATTGGGGAGATAAAAAAGGAAAAAATATAATAACTGCTTTATTGGTATTTTTCATTCACTTCACAGGGAATATTAACTTTGAATTGGTATTTATTTTTTTAATTTCCTGTTTTTATTTGCTGGAAAGTCTTCAGGGATATAATTTAACTTTATATTTAATTATTTCTTTATTATTGTTTATTGTTTTTATTCCCATCATTAAAATTATTTTGGGGTATATTCCTGCAGGTGTTTTAAACTATTGTAATATATCAGGGATATTTGTTTTGTTTTTTGGTATTTTTATGGCAATAAAAAGAGAATCAACGGAATCGCTATTACTACCTGTTTCAATACTTTCTGCTGGAGCTAATTTTCTGGCTTTTCCCGGGTGGTTTTTCTGTTTTATACTGAAAAATAAAGATTTTTACTATATAAAAAATAATAAATATCTTATATCTTTTAGTATAATTTTATCAACATTGATAATATTGCCTGGAAATATATTAATTACTCTATTTTAATATCTTAAGGGATGATGTTCTTATGGAAAAAATTATGGCAATTGTAAATCCAATTTCAGGGGGAGGGCGTACCAAAAAAGTATGGCCTGATGATTATAAGTTATTTGTAGATAATAATCTTTTAATAGATTATAAATATACTCTTCATCCTGGACATGCTACAGAGCTCACAGAATTAAGCCTGAGAAAGGGCTATAGAAAAATAATGGCAGTTGGTGGTGATGGTACTGTTAATGAAGTAATAAATGGCATGTATATAAACAATGAATTAATTGAAGATGAAAGTAGTTTAATTATTTTACCACGGGGTTCAGGTTCTGATTTTATTAAAAGTATTAATATTGCTAAAACTCCAGGAGAAATAATTAAGATGATAAAAAATGGTAAAATCAAATATTATGATCTAGGCCAGGTGACTTATGTTACTAAGGCTAATAAGAATGCCAGCAGGTTTTTTATTAATGTTCTTGATGCCGGGATTGGTGGAGAGACAGTGGCCTTTATGGAGAATAGAAAAAAGGTTTTGGGAGGAATATGGGATTATTTTTTTTCTGTAATAAGGACAATAATTAGATATAAAAACAAGAAAATGAGTTTATTTGTTGATAATGAAATGGTTTTTTCTGAGCGTATGATAAATAGTATTATTTTTGCGAATGGAGGAACCTTTGCTGGTGGTATGAATATTGCGCCCGGGGCTGACCCAGAGGATGGTAGGCTTAATATCATTATACTGGGTAATTTATCGAGGATGGAAATCATTATTAATCTGTCCAGGGCGTATAAGGGAAAACATCTGAATCATCCAAAAATCAAAGTATTATATGGTAGTGAAATAAGCCTTGATTCTAAAGAAAGAGTTATCTTAGATATGGATGGAGAATATATTGGTAAACTACCATTGAAGATTAAACTACTCCCTCATAAATTACCATTATTTTCCAGATAAACATAGGTTTACTTTTATTCCTTTCTGTTATAAAATAAAGCTATGGGAATGTGAGGTGTATTTATTGAAATTTTTAATAATTACTGGAATGTCAGGGGCTGGTAAGTCTGTAGCACTTGATTTTTTTGAAGATAAGGGTTATTTTTGTGTTGATAATCTACCCCCAATGTTAATATCAAAATTTGCTGAAATATGTCTGCATTCTGAACTTGATAAAATTGCTGTTGTTAGTGATATAAGAGGGGGAGAATTTTTCTCTGCCCTTTTTACTAAGATAAAATACCTTGAAGAGAGAAATATAAATTATGATATACTTTTTCTCGAGGCAAAAGATGAGGTTTTAATCAATCGTTATAAAGAAACCAGAAGAAGACATCCTCTTGATGAAGAAGGTAGAATTTATGATTCTATAAATAAAGAGAGAAAGATGCTGGAGGAATTAAGGGGTAAGGCCAATAAAGTTATTGACACATCAAATTACAGTCGCAAAGATTTTTATCAAGAATTAAGCAGGATTTATACACTTCATAAAATGGATGATGAGGGGCTTTCAATTTCGATTATTTCTTTTGGATATAAATATGGAATCCCTATGGATGCAGACCTGGTTTTTGATGTGAGATTTTTGCCCAATCCACATTATGTAGATTCACTTCGTAATAAAACCGGGGAAGATAGTGTAGTTCAAGAATATATTATGAAATGGCACATATCAAGACAATTTTTAAAAAAATTTTTTGATTTTTTAATATTTTTATTACCTGAATATAAAAAAGAAGGAAAAACTCATTTATCCATAGCTATTGGTTGTACGGGAGGACATCACCGCTCAGTGACGATTTCTTCTAAATTACAAAAATATTTACTTGAAAAAGATTATAGAGCTATTTTAGAACATAGAGATATAAATAAATAGGGGTGTTTTAATGAAGATCCTTAAATGGTTATATCCTGGAATTGGGATAAAAAGATGGTTGATCTTCATATTGCTGGGTTTAATCCTTTTTAGTGCAGGGATAGCCCTTTTGATAAGATTTAATATTATTAGTTTTTTATATTATTTTTTAGCGGATATAGTTGCTGGAAGAGAGAGTCTTTTAATTCTTTTTGCATCTTTATTAATAATCGCCGGTTTGTTAATAATTTTCTGGTCATTTAAAAGGGTTTTATTAAATATTGCTAAAAACATTGTACATGAAGAAGAAATTGTTGATAGATTATATAGAAAAAAAATTTTGAAAAAAGGCCCTTCTATTGTCGCTGTTGGTGGAGGGACAGGTTTATCAAACCTCCTTAGAGGCCTAAAAAAATATACAAGTAATATTACCGCAATAGTTACAGTTGCAGATGATGGGGGCAGTTCAGGCCGTTTGCGAGACGAATTGGGAATGCTTCCCCCTGGTGATATTAGAAACTGTCTGGTAGCACTGGCCGATACTGAACCCCTTATGGAGCAGCTTTTCCAATATCGTTTTAAAAATGATGGGGATTTACTTGGACATAGTTTTGGCAATTTATTTATTGCTACTATGACAGAGGTATTAGGAGATTTTGAAGATGCAATAAAAGAATCCAGTAAGGTTCTTGCTATCAGAGGCCAGGTTCTTCCTTCTACTAATGAAGATATCAGGCTTGCTGCATATTATGAAGATAGCAGCTGTGAAATTGGAGAATCAAATATACCTGTTGAAGGGAAAAGAATTAAAGAGGTATTTTTAAAGCCATCTAATTGTCAACCTACTCCTCAGGCACTGAATGCCATTAAAAATGCTGATATAATTGTAGTAGGACCAGGAAGCCTTTATACAAGCATTATTCCAAATTTACTGGTTGATGGGATTCCGCAAGCAATAAATGAAAGCCAGGCCAGGA
>CAZOON010000084.1:0-6506 GCA_964581445.1 uncultured Halanaerobiales bacterium
AGATTTATAATCTATAATCTGCCAGGATAACGGTTGACTTCCGGTAGAACCTAAATTTCTATTCAGTTCACAACTCCCAGGGGGGTTCATTAAATATTCTTTCCTGAACTTCCACCAACTTCAGGTCGCTATAAAAAAACATTTTAATTACTAATCCTGTTCAATGCATTTAATAAATATTATTATTATTGTTTATTAATTATATATATTTTTATTAGCTCTGTCAAGAAATATTATTTCACACGATTATTTTAAATATATTTTTTTAAGGTTTTTATGAAAATTTCATTTTCTTCAGTTGTACCAATGCTCACCCTAATATGATGTTGATATCCCAGCAATTTCCCGGGACGAATGATTATTCCTGAACTTTGAAGTTTTTTAAATAATTCCATTGAATCATGTTCTTTTATATTTACTAAAATAAAGTTTGCTTCAGTTGGAACATATTTCAATCCTATTTTACTTAATTCATTATATAGATATTCTTTTCCCTTCTTATTATTTTCAAGTGTTTTTTTCATATATTCTTTATCATTTAATGCTGCTATACCTGCATTTTCAGCAACTTTATTTACATTGAAGGGATCCCTCGCCCTCATTATATAATCTATCAATTCAGGTCTGGCCAGTGCATAACCCAGTCGCAAACCCGCAAGACCATAAGCCTTAGAAAAAGTTCTCAGAACAATCACCGGATAATCTTCTCTAATATAATCTAAGCCATCTGGATACTCTTCATCACTAACATATTCATAATAAGCCTCATCAAGAACAACAATAAGGTCTTCAGGTAGATTATCAAGAAGCACTTGTAAATCTTTTCTTTTTATTATGGTACCACTTGGATTATGGGGATTTGTTAAAAATATTAGTTTAGTATCTTCAGTGATACTATTGATAATACCTTCAATATTTTGAATATAATCATTCATCCAGACCCGTATTAACTGACTTCCCATCAATTGAGATACAAACTTATACTCCACAAAAGAAGGGTAAGATATTATTACCTGATCTTCTTTTTTTAAGAATACCTCTGCAATAACCTTCAAAAGTCCATCTGATCCATTACCAAAGGCAATCATATCACTATTTATATCCAATTTTTCAAGTAGTTCATCTTTAAGCCCCCTGCTATCCATATCTGGATAGCGATTAATATTAGCGGCAACTTTATTAATTCTTTCTTTAACCTTTTCTGATACCCCTATGGGATTTTCATTAGATGCAAGTTTAATAACTCTATCCAGGTCATATTCTTTTTTTACTTCATCCATAGATTTACCTGGCACATATTTTTTTATCTTGCTTACCTCATTCCTGACCATATCATCACAATTATCATACCAATTTCCACCCATTTTTTGATTTAACATTCTTCGCAATACTCCCTTCCTTTAAAATGTCTTTAATATAAGTTCCAAGAATCTTAAAATATGAAGAATTTTTTTCAAGATTTTTAATAGCATTACTTATATCCGGTTCATCAATATGTCCTGCAATATCTAGATAAAATAGATATTCTCCTAATAATTTTTTTGTAGGTCTGGATTCAATCCTTGTCAAGTCAATATTTTTCTCTGCAAATTCACCCAGAATTTTATATAAAATACCAGGTTTGTTTTCATTTGGAGAAATAATCAATGAGCTTTTATATTCTTTCTGTCTTTCATATTTTGTTATTCCCCTTTTTTTATCGCTTACAATTATAAACCTGGTAAAATTTTCATCTAACTGTTCTGCTAAAACCTTATAACCATACAGATCTATAATCCTTTTTGAACCCAACATAGCTGCATCAATATCATTTTTTAACATTTGTGCAGCGGCTGCAGTGCTTTCAGTATAAACAATTTTAGCATTTTCAAGATATTTATGAATCAACTCTTCAGATTGGGCAATAGCCTGAGGATGAGAATATATGTTTTTAATTTGATCGATTCTTAATCCATCGGGTACTAGTAAATATTGTTTAACTGGAATTATTATTTCTCCAGTAATCCATAAATTTTCCTTATATAAAATATCTAGTGAATAATTTACAGATCCCTCTAAAGAGTTTTCAAGTGGAATTAGACCTAAATCTATTTTGCCTTTTTTAAGCTTATCTATAATCTCTTTAATACTCTTAAAATATATTAATTCATCATCTTTTTTACTGTATTTTAGTACTGCGATTTCACTAAAAGTACCCTTTGGACCAAGATAACCATATTTTTCTTTCATTCTCTTCCCCCTTAAATAATCTAATAAAACTAAAATATCCCTCATTCCATAAGGAACGAGGGATTTATTTCGTGGTACCATCCTTTTTACATAAAAGCCACTTAATTACAATTACAGACTAAAATAGCTCTATAATCTGTCATTATAACGGTAGACTGCCGTTTAAACCTACTCAATTCAGTTCCAAAACTCCCAGGAGAACTTCATTCATATCACTTTACCAGACTTCCACCATCTCCGGTTCGCTATAAAAATAAATACAAATTACTTTTCCTGTTCACAGTTTTTAAATCCTTATTAAGTTTTAGTTATTATATAAAAATAATTATTAATTGTCAAGTGTTTTTCCCTAAATCTTAAAAACAGCTTCGAGATATAATTAATCTTCCCTGCAATATTAAATAATTTAAATTTTACAATAAATCAAAAAATATGCAAAATAAAAAAGATCCTCATATTTTTATTGAGAATCTCATTAGAGTTTTATTAAGCCAAGACTAACATCCAATGCATCATCAATTTTAACAACAATATCATCAGATAAATGGGTTACATTTCTCTGTAAACGTTTTTTATCAAGGGTTCTTATTTGCTCAAGTAATATTACAGAATCTTTTTCTAAATTGCTTTTTTCTGCAGATATTTCAACATGAGTCGGCAATTTGGCTTTATCTATTTTGGAAGTAACAGCAGCAACAATAACAGTTGGACTGTATTTGTTACCAATGTCATTCTGAATAACAACAACAGGCCTAACCCCACCCTGTTCAGAACCTATAACAGGGTTCAAATCGGCATAAAAGACATCCCCTCTTTTAATATCCACTTTTTATTCACACTCCGCAAGACTTTCTTCATAATACAACATAATTTTAGCATCAAAACTAATCCCTTCATCAGCAAGTTCACGGTTTATTTCACTCATCTCGATATAACCGTTTCTCAAGCTTTCTCTGATTTCTTGTTTTTTCTTCTCCTGAAGATATAACTTCATGGCCTCTCTAATAAACTCACTTCTATTTCCACTACTCTTTTGAACAAAGCCATCCACTTCCTGTAAAAGTGTATGGGGAAGGCTAATCATTACCCTTTTTACATTATCCAATAAAGCCACCTCCAGGTATTTACCATAAAAGCTAATATTATTATATACAATAATATTTAAATGTGTCAATAATACTAATAAATATTTTACCATAAATAGTTACATTTATACATTTAACTAAAATATAATTGATAATATAACTAAAAAAATATGATGAGACTTTATTCTTTCGCCTCATCATTCGCTATAAAGCCATCTTCAGCTAATTTTTTGTTAAGTGCAGCCATCTTTTTGTAGCCATCTTTAAGTTCCTGGGAAATATTTTTTCTTTCTTCTTCAGATAAATTTTGTTTACCTGTCAATATACCCACCTTCTTATAATACTTATCTAAGTAACAGTATATAATAGCTTTAAAGGCCTGTCAATAAAGATTAAAAGGTAAATATTAACATAAAAGTTTTTGATCTCTCATTATTATTTATATAGTATAAAACAACGCATCTTCTTTTTTTCTAATATATTGAATTAAATCTGCATAAAACTCATGAGATTTTATAGTACTACTATCCCCAACAAGTATTAATTTTCGTTTAGCCCTGGTCATAGCCACATTTAATCTCCTTAAATCTCTCAAAAAACCAATATTTTTATTACAATTACTTCTAACAAGTGAAAGAATTATTAATTCTTTTTCTCTCCCCTGAAAACCATCTACAGTATTTATTTCTAAATTGTCAACATTATTTCTTTGATTTAATAAATCAACCTGGTCCCTATAGGGAGTTATACAGGCCATCTGTTCTGGATTTAAACCAAGATGAATGAGTTCATCAATTATATCAAGTACAATTTCAGCCTCAACTGGATTATCATAAGAATTGGAATCTGATAATGATCTTTCTTCAGCCTCCATATTAGAAGTGTCAAGAAAAACTACAGTCATCTCTGGATTTATTGCCATATCTGTAAAATATTTATTTTGAGGGGTCTTAATATTAATATCTTTTAAGGTGTGTTCAGCAACAGAAGGATCACTTTTTAATTTATTGTTATAAAATTTTTCATTGGAAAAACCCATAATCAAATTATTCATGCGATATTGGATATCAAGTAAAGAACAAAATTCCTTGCCATAAATTTCAAAAAACCTTTCAAACATGGAGCGACTTAATCCCTGTTCATTAGCATCATTGCTTAAAACTGTTGGAGGTAATTGTTTATGGTCACCAATTAAAATTGTTTTTTGAGATTTTATTAATGGTATTAAAGTTCCTGGCTCTGTTGCCTGAGTGGCCTCATCTATTATTAGTAAATCAAATTTCTTATTAGCCAGTAATTCAGAACCCGCAGTTGAATTTGTACTACAAACTACATCTGCTTTATTTAATAAATCATCACAGGCACTATCTTCTAGTTTATTTATTTTATCAAAATAATTGTCTACATCTTCCTGTATATTTAACCATTCTACCATTTCCTTTAATTTAACAGGGGGAACCCCTCTAAAATTTCTATTTTTATCAGCATTTTTTTTAATCTGCTTATCATTCATACCTCTTCGCCAGCGAGCCCCGGGATGAGTTAACTCATCCTGCTTTTGAAGTAAAAAATCAGCTTTTTTTCTTAATTCTACTGCTTTTTTATAATCTGGATGTTCAAGAACTTTATAATCAAGGGTATGCTCACGCAAAACAGAAGTGACCCTTAAAGGATGTCCAACTCTTAGTACATTTAAGCCAATATTTGATAATCTTTCTACCATATTATCAACAGCTATGTTTGAATCAGCACTTGCCAATATATTCATATCTTTTTTAACAGATTGATATATAATCTCAATAGCAGTCATAGTTTTTCCTGTTCCTGGTGGTCCCTGAATCAAATAAAAATCCTTAGCTTTTAATGAACTTTTAACAGCCTGTCTCTGGGAAAGATTTAAACTTTTGTTACACCAATCTATGTCAATAAAATCTTTTTTCAGCCATTCAAGTTTATCTATTCCCAGCAATTTATTTCTCAGCTCTTTTAGCCGGCCTTCAACATTCTTCAATTTATTTAGAGCATCAAACATGCGTTGAAAGGTTAAATCATTTACATAAAGGTCTAATCTTAAACCCTTCTTATATACAAAAGATGACGGCTTCTTATTAAAAACAACTGTTAATGAATATCTAGTCTTTTCAGATACGGTAGCTGTAGGATTTTTCTTATCCAGTGGATTACCCTTACTTATCATAGCAAGGTCACCGACAGTAATTTCAGTATCAGGAAGTTCTTCGCCTGCATTAATTCTCATAAATTTAACTAAAGGTTTATTCCCAAAGGCTGTTCCAAGGTCTCTTCCTCTTAAATGCAATACTGCCCTACCTTTTTTTTCACGCTCATATGGAGATAAACGTTTCATTTCTAATTCATGTCGCTCCATCTCCTCATTCCTCTCAAGCTGAACAAGATGGAAAAAGTTATCAATATATTCTACAATTTTTTTATCTAGTAATTGTTCAGAATCTTTAGCTTTAACTTTTACTGAAATACCTCCAATTTGATTATTATTCATTGTCTTTATAACTTCTTTTGCTACTTTATCTGCAATTTCAACTTCCGCTTTTTTATTATCTATTTTTATTTTACCAATATCATCACTATTTACTCCTGCTTCGTTTATAAAAGCCCCTACAATATCTCCGGGACCAATATCATTATTCATATCATAAATAATTAAATCTACCAAAATAAGGCCTCCTTTCAATATGAATATTAACTTAATTAAATATATTAATTATTATTGTTCTCAAAATCAAGTGCTATTCGACTACCAACTGCATTTTTTTGAAATTGATATTTACCATGATAAGTATTCTTTGCTTTTTGATCCATACGTGAAAATACAAGCTGACATACTCTACGGCCTGATATTAGTTTTATTGGCAAGCTGTTTGCATTATACAATTCAAGGGTTATCTGTCCTTCAAAACCAGGGTCTACCCAGCCTGCATTTTGAATGAAAAGCCCCATTCTACCAATAGAACTACGACCTTCAACAAAAGCTGTTAAATAGTTAGGTAATTTAATATATTCCATTGTAGTAGCAAGCAAAAACGAATTGGGGGGTAAAATTATTTCTTCAGCTGTTAATTCTTGATATTTTATTTCGTCCTTCATCGTCATAACTTCCATTAAGTTTTCATTTATCTTCAGAAAACTTTTTCCCAGCCTTAAATCAATTGAAGC
>CAZOON010000085.1:0-6481 GCA_964581445.1 uncultured Halanaerobiales bacterium
CTGATAAAGAAAAAATATCAATAGCCCTGGAAAATATATTTGATAATCAAATAAGGTATGCAGAAAAACTTGTTAAAATAAAGCAAGAAATCTTTTATGAAAATAATGAAGAATATATTCAAATAAAGGTCTGGAATGATGGCCCACTAATAGATTCTGAAATAATAAATGATATTTTTAATAAATATCACAAGGGTAGTGATGGTGAATTTGGTCTCGGTCTGGCTATTGCCAGAATTATTGTAGAAATGCATAATGGTCATATCCGGGCAGCTAATGAAGATCCTGGAGTGGCTTTTTATATAAATATTCCAATAGCATATAAAAGTTAAGAAAAATAAACAGCCCGCCCGGGCTGTTTATTTTTACAACATTTTCCCCGGCCAATTCTGCTACATCCCTGATTTGTCTTACTACTACTGAAAAATCATATATTACGCTTCTAGCTATATCTTTCCCTATAAATTCATCTAAATTAATATTAGTATATTATATGCAGGAGAAAAGGAATTTGTATAGAAATTAATTAAATAATTAATCATGATTAAAAATAAAAATTATTAAAAAAAATGCGACAATTCATGATTTAGAGGGGGCAGACAAATGAAAAGTGGAATCAGGACAAAACTAATTATTTTACTATTATTTTTAACATTATTACCAGTTATTGTAATTAGTGTATTTGGTTTAATTGAATTAAGGAATATAATTAAAGAAGATTTTATTACTTCCTCAAAAAGAGAGATAAAGCAGGTGGATAATGCATTAAATATTTACTTTGGAGATGTTAAAGATAATTTAAAAATGCTGGCAACGAATCCCAATGTGAAGAAAGCAGATAGTACAGTTACTACATATAAAAATAAAAGTTCTGCTGAAGACTTAAAATTAACTTCACTGGAAAATGGTGGGATTGAGGCGGAGATTTTCAAAATATATGATCATTATGCAAAGACACATCCTGATGCAGCATATGTATATATGGCAACAAAAGAGGGTGGATATATTCAGTGGCCTGCTAATTCAGTACCCAAAAATTACAATCCGGCTGAAAGACCATATTATATCACTGCCATGAATAATAAGGATAAAATTGTCAGGACAGAGCCATATTATTTTGAGATTGATAATTCAACAATTATAAGTACTGTAACAACTATAAAAAATAATTCTGGTGATATTATTGGTGTACAGGGCCTGGATGTTAGTTTGAAGGGTTTAACTGATATGATTAAAAATATTAATATAGGAAAAACAGGTTATATACTTCTGGTATCAAAAAGCGGAAAAATAATTGCAAACCCTAAAGATGAAACTACAAACTTTAAAAATATTTCAATACTGGGGCTTAGCAATTTAAAAAATGTGAATGAACTTCGAGATAATTATTTTGAAGATAGTATGAATAATGCTGAATATAGTTTCAATGTATTTACATCTGATAAAACGGGTTGGAAATATATTGCTGTCATGGAGCGTTCAGAATTGGTATCCCGGGTTCGCAAGATATTTTTTCTCATTACAGCAATGATTATATTTATTATGATTGTAGTTATTGTATTTGCTGTAATATATTCAAAAAGATTTACTGTGCCTATATTAAATGCCAGTACTTTTTCTAAAGAGATTGCAAAGGGTAATTTAACCGTAGATGATATTGATATTAAGAAAGAAGATGAACTTGGAATATTATCACAGGCCTTAAATGATATGAAGGGACATCTTTATAATATGATATCCAGTATAGCCGAAACATCTCAACATATGGCTGCTTCAAGTGAGGAACTTTCAGCTGCAGGAGATGATGTTGGAAAGGCGGCAGAAGATGTTGGTAAGGCAATAGATGATGTTGCTGCTGGTTCTGAAGAACAATCTGCTCAGATGGAAGAAACCAGAAATGTTATTCAGAATTTAATAAGTGAGATTCAGACAGTGGATAATTTAAGTGAAGATATGTCTTCAAGTGCTAATAAAGTGATGAAGAATATCAAAGATGGAAATAAAACTTTAAAGGAATCTGTTAATGAAGTTAATCTGGTAAGCACTAATACTGGAGAAATTTCCGGGAAAATTCATTCTTTGGGACGGTTGTCTTTAGAGATTGGAGATATTATTGATTTAATTAATAATATTTCTTCTCAAACAAATTTATTGGCACTTAATGCTGCTATAGAAGCTGCAAGAGCAGGTGAGGCTGGAAGAGGTTTTAGTGTAGTGGCTGAAGAGATTAGAGAGCTTGCAGAAGAAACATCTTCGGCAACAGAGAAGATTGATAGTATAATAAACAGGATACAAAATAATGTTAATGATTCTGTTGAAAAAATGGGTGAAACAGAAAAAGCAGTTGAAAATACGGTTTCTACTATTAATAATACAGAAAATAATTTTAATAATATTTATGATGCAGCCAGGGAATTATTAGAAAAAATTAATGATATTGCTGAAAAGGCAAATGAAATGTCTGCTGAAAGTAATAGGGTTAAAACAGCTGTTGATGAGGTGGCTGAGGTAAGTAACGAGGCTGCAAGCCATGCCCAGGAGGTAGCTGCTTCCAGTGAAGAACAGATTGCATCTACTGAAGAAATAATATCGTCTGCAGAAAGACTTGCTGAAATGGCAGAATCTCTTGCAGAAACAGTAGATAAATTTAATATTAGATAAAAATATATTTTATATAAAAAAGCCCATTATATTATTTAATGGGTTTTTTTATGATTATAATAACAGGATTTATTCACATCTTATAGAAATATATATTTATAAAATAATAATTATATATTTCACTTAATATAATAATGGAGGTATAAAGATGACAAATTATGAAAAATTAAATATCTCCGAATATCAGGATGTGTTAATTACTAATAGTTATGGGGAAATAGTTTTTTTTGATATGGCTAATTTAAAGATGTTTGATTTGAGGCCGGAAGATATCCTTGGACATAAAGTTACCTCTTTATATAAAGACTTTAATGAAAATGAGAGTACAATTATGAAAGTTTTGAAAGATGGGATTCCAATATGTAATTATAAACAATCTTTAAAAACAAAAAAGAATAATATTGTATATCAAATTGGTTCAACTTTTCCTATAATGGCCAGGAAAAATATTATTGGAGCTGTTGAATTTTCTAAATATCTATATAAGGAAGATACAATATCATTATCAAAAACACATAGTGAACACAGAGTGTATAGAAAAAATGATACTATATATCTTATTGATGATATTGTTGCTGCAAATCCAAAAATGCTTGAAATTAAGGAAAAGATTCGCCGAGTAGCAAAAACTAATTCTTCAGTTTTAATATATGGAGAGACAGGTACAGGAAAAGAAATGCTTGCCCAGTCAATACATAACTTGAGTGCCAGGTATGACAATAAATTTGTTTCACAAAATTGTGCAGCTATTCCTGATACACTTTTTGAAAGCACATTTTTTGGTACAGTAAAAGGAAGTTTTACAGGAGCTGAGGATAAAAAAGGTTTATTTGAAGAGGCACAGGGAGGGACTTTATTTATAGATGAAATTAATTCTCTTAGTTCTGTAATGCAGGTTAAATTATTAAAGGCCATAGAAGAGAAAAGGATTAAGAGAATTGGAAGTACTAAAAATATTAATTTGGATTTAAGGATTATTGCAGCATTAAATGAAAACCCAATGGCCCTTGTAAGAACAGGAAGACTGAGAGAGGATTTGTTTTATCGTTTAGCAGTAGTTCAATTTAATATTCCCAGTTTAAGAGTTAGAAAAGAGGAAATAATTTTATTAATAAATAATTATATTAATTATTATAATAGATTAATGAATAAAAATGTTGCTGGTATTAGTTCAGAACTTAAAGAAATTGTATTAAGTTATGATTGGCCAGGAAATATCCGTGAGTTAAAAAATATGATAGAAAGTGCATTTAATAATGAACCTGGAGAATATATTCAAAAAAAAGATATACCTGAATATATAAAAGGGACTGATATTAAAAATGAATTTTCCCTGGTTGATGAAAAGATTAATTTAAAAAGATATCTTGAAGAATATGAAAAAAATATTATTATACAAAAATTAAAAGAAAGTGAAGGAAATATGGCAGAAGCAGCCAGGCAGATGATGCTCTCCAGACAAAGTCTAAAATACAAGATTGAAAAATATAATATTGAGATTTTGTAAAAATTTTTTACCCCTGTTAAAAAAAATTTACATATTAGTCTTAAAAAAGATTTGTTTTAAATATAACAAATCTTTTTTATTTATTTATTACCATAAGAGGGGCTTTGAATTCAATAAGTATTTTCTAAATAGATTGTTAATTGGCACAATTATTGCATTTATAATTTAATCAGAGACTATTATAAAAAATATAATTTTGATTTCAAAAGATAAAAAAGGGGGATTAGGATTAAAAATGAAATTATATATATCTATTGATATGGAAGGAATTTCAGGAATTGCTACAGTAAAACAAACTGAGCCAGGCTCTAAAGAATACGAAAAGGGTAGATTATTAATGATTAAAGAATTAAATAATTATATAAATGCTGCCTTTAAATATGGAGCCAGTGAAATCCTTGTTAATGATGCTCACTATTATATGGATAATATTTTGAGATCTAAATTAGATCAAAGAGTTGATTTAATTAGTGGTGATAATAAAAAATTAAGTATGATGGAAGGTATCTGTGAAGAATTTGATACTGCATTTTTTATTGGCTATCATGCAGGAGCTGGAGGAGAAAGAGCTGTTATAGATCACACATATACAACAAATATATATCAGGTAAAAATTAATGGTTTAAAAGTAAATGAGGCCATACTTAATGCTTATCTTGCTTCCTATTATGGGGTTCCTGTCAGTTTGATTTCAGGTGATCAGATATTTATTAAAGAAACAAAGGAAGTATTGAAGGATGCAGCTGGTGTTATTGTTAAAGAGGCAAGGGGGCGGACTTCGGCTAGATTATATGGAGAAAAAAAAGTTCAGGGAAAAATTGATAATGGTGTTAAAAAGGCCTTGTGTAGTTTGGATAAAATTAATCTCCTAAGTGAAGAAGAATATTTAACTGAAATTGAGTTTAATAATTCTGCCATGGCTGATGTAGCAGAGAGGATACCAGGGATAAAAAGGAATGATGGTAGAAAGATAATTTATCAATGTTCAAATATGCTTGAGACTTATAAGGTTTTCTTATTGGCTGTTAATTTATCTTATACAATATAGTAGAAGGTGAAAAAATGCAATTAAAAAGAAATGATAAAATATCTGCCTGGAGTAATCTGGACAAGTGTGAACGAGAAAAAGTATTAGAATATGCCAGTCAATATAGAAACTTTCTGGATGAAAATAAAACTGAAAGAGAATTTGTAGATACAGCAAAAAAGTTATTAGAAGAACAAAATTTTATTAATTTAAGAAAAATAGATCAACTTAAAACAGGTGATAGGGTTTATCTTGAAAACAAAAATAAGAATATTATCGCCATAATAATTGGGAAAGATTTTAGTAAAGGTTTTAATATTATTGGTACACATATAGATTCTCCCAGATTGGATTTGAAAATTGAGCCTTTATTTGAAGATGGAAGATTTTCATTTTTCAACACTCATTATTATGGAATGGTAAAAAAATATCAATGGCTTACGATACCACTTGCTTTACATGGTGTTATAGTAAAAGAAGATGGTAGTCAAATAAAAATTAAAATTGGGGAAGAAAAGTCAGAGCCAGTTTTTTATATTAGTGATTTATTACCACATATTTCTTCAAGACAGATGAAAGAAGAAATATCCCGGGCAATAAATGCAGACCATCTTAATGTTATTAATGGTAGTATAAAAGAAGAAAACCTTAATGTTAAAGATAATATTCTATCGATACTTGATAATCAATATGGGATTAAATATGAGGATTTTATTAGTGCTGAATTGCAATTTGTTCCTGCTTTAAAGACTAGAGATGTAGGTTTTGATAAAGGTTTAGTTGGAGGATATGGCCATGATGACCGGGTCTCAGCCTATGCAGCTTTAAAAGCAATCTTAGATGTGAAAACCCCTGAACATACTGTTATTTCAATTTTTGTTGACCGGGAAGAGATTGGTAGTATTGGCGCTACTGGTATGTGTTCAAATTTTTTTGAAAGAACGTTAGCTGAAATAATTAAGAAAAAAGAAAATAATTATGAGCAATTGCAATTATTGCAATTGCTTGAGAAATCAAGTGTCTTATCAGTAGATGTGGTTCCTGCTTATGACCGTAATTTCAAAGAATATTTTGATTTTAATACAAGTGCTTTAATGGGTAATGGAATAGTTATTACAAGGGACACAGGAATAAAAGGAAAGGAAAATTCTGCAGAGCCCAATGCAGAATTTATAGCTGAGATAAGAAGACTTTTTAATAAAAATAATGTATACTGGCAAACCGGTGAGTTTGGGAAGGTTGATGTAGGCGGAGGAGGTACTATAGGTAAATTTTTATCAAATAGA
>CAZOON010000086.1:0-6469 GCA_964581445.1 uncultured Halanaerobiales bacterium
TTTTATCTTTCTGTTGAGAAAGTTCAGTACTTATTGCCGACATTTGGATATAATCAGTATTTTTATAAGCCTGAATAAAACCTTTTTCATCAAATAAAATAGGTGTGATGAAAGAACTATCAGTTTTAATAAAATTTTCTAAAAAACGATCCAATGTTAATCCGGTACCTGCCATTCCTATTTTTTCCCCATTATTATTATAAACTATTGCATCTATCCAGAGTTTTGTAGTATTTAAGACTCGGTCAATATTAACATTTAAAATAAAATCATCGATATTTTTCATTGTTGTGAAATACCATTGATCTTTTTCATTATTTTTATCCAGTGTATAACTATATTGATTATCTTTGAATTCATTATTTTTATTATTAAAATAATAATCACCTGACTTATCTATAACAAAGAAATAACTTTTATCCTGAAAATGTTTACGATAACTTTCTAATTCAGATAGAGCTAATTCCTTCAGGTGTTTATCATTTTCATTTTCAGCCCATTTTTTCAGGGTGGGGGTATCTACCATTTTTTTAGCGAGGGCAATTTCTCTTTCAATGGGGGTAGTAATCCTGTTTTTTTCCTTTAGTAGATATTGAATAGAAAATTTTGTCCCAAGGTCTTCGATTTTATTATTTAATGTAAAATATATTAGTGATAAGGCAGCAATACTTGTTAATAAATATATTATAATTATAATTCTGAGTAAATGTGGTCTTAAACTTTTATTATTTTTTAACATAATAATCTCCCCTGGAAAATATACAATTATTTTTTTACTGAATTTTTAATTGATATTAATAATATCAAATGGTAATTCTAAATATTCCTTAAAATCCAGTGCCAATTCATAAGAATGTTCATTATCTTCTTCATAATACCATTTAACAGAAACATCATTACCTTTTTGATAAGATTCATCAATAATATCAAGCAAGTTCATAATGGATTTCGTACTGCTTGTATTTAAATATGTAACTTTTATGATTAAATTAAACCCATTATTTTCATCAATGGCATTTTTTGCTAGTTCAAAAATAGGTTTATAAAATGTAAATGAGTTTTCAGGATATGATTCTCCTTGAATGCTTAATGTTTTTTCTTCAGGATCATATAAAACTTCTGGTGACGATTTACTGGCTTCTATATAAAATTTATCCATATATCTGTTCCTCCTCGATATTATATTTTAATAGTTAGTGTGAAAAATGAATAATTTTCGTCAACTTTTTCAAAATCAAAATATATTTTCTCACTGGCTTTGCGGGCCATTTCTAATAAACCCAGACCAGCGCCGCCACTTACATTTTCTGGACTATTTCTTAATTTATCTCTATAGACACTGGCCAGTTCTTTTTTGTTATAAGATTGAATTGCACTTAGTCTATTTTCCAGATTTTCAACATCAGCTTTTTTAACAAGATTACCTGAACTAACAAAATAATTATCTTCTTTATGACCAATATTTAATATGCCTGATAATAGAATTTTTTCCTGATCTTTTTGTTCGGGAAGTTGATAAGCGTAATTTTTAATATTCTGAGTTTGTTCAATAAAAACAGAAAACACTTTGAAAATATTACCTCTTGAATTATTTTTGTTTTCAAGATAATTACGTAAGGCATCTCCAATTTCTTCAATAATACCCTGAGAAAAGGGACCGGTGAAACTCATAATTACGCCACATTTATTAAGGTTATTTCGTAAATTTAAAATATTCATTTTTTCCATAATAAATTCACTCCTATCTAAGGTTTATAATTCGGCAATACAATATTTATTTCTGCCATTATTTTTTGCTTTGTAAAGTGTCTGGTCGGCAATGTCCAATAACTCTTCAAATACAAAAAGTTCAGTCTCTTCTGTATATGCTACACCCAGACTAATAGTAACATAATTAGATACAGGAGAAAACTTGTGAGGAATTTTCATATTTTCAACATTTTTCTGTAAAGAATCAGCTATGTGTTCAGCACCATTTTTATTAGTATTGGGTAAAATTGCTGTAAATTCTTCACCCCCATAACGAGCCAAAAAATCTCGTGGTCTTCTTAAAGAATTTTCCATAGTCTGGCTAATTTTTTGTAGACAGTTATCGCCGGCTAGATGTCCGTAATTATCATTGAATTTTTTGAAATGGTCAATATCTATCATGATAATTGAAATAGGTTGAGATTGTCGAATAGCATCACGCCATTCACGTTTAATTAATTTTTCAAATTCCCTGCGGTTAAAAAGACCAGTTAGTTGATCTCTTGAAGATATTTCAGCTAATTTTTTAATCTCTTTTTTTAATTTTTCTTTAGTCTCAATTAAATTAATTTGGTATGTATCACTAATTTTAAGTATATATTGAATTTGTTCCAGTAATTTTTTGTATTTATTAAACAATGTTTTATATTCATTATATATTAGTGTATTTTTATGATTATATTTTTTTATTACATTATTTGCTCTTTTTATTATCTTTTTTTCATTTTCCATTATATTTTTTTCAAAATTAATTTTTACTGTCAAAGGGCTCCCTCCTTTCCTCTGACGTTGTATGAGATAAGTAATCTATTGCTTTGATTATAACATAATAAAAAATGATGAACAAGGAAGAAGAAAATAAAAAAATATTAATTAAAGGAAAAAGGTGTTTTTTATTTAATTTCTATAGTATTAAATTAATTTAAAATGGAGGTAATAAAAAATGGCAGAAATAAAAAAAATTGGTATTATTATTTGTGACCGTTATAGTTCCTGTGCTGGAGGAAAATGTTTTTCTTCATTAAAAAAGAGAGAAGGGGCATTTAGTCTCTATAAAGAGCAGGAAGTTGAATTGGTAGGATACACTACCTGTGAAGGTTGTCCTGGAGGTAATATAGAATATACTCCTGAAGAAATGAAAAAAAATGGTGCTGAAATTATTCACTTTGCGACTGGCTTAGTAGTAGGTTATCCCCCCTGTCCCTATATAGACCATTTCAAAAAATTTATTGAAACTTATTATAATATGGAAGTAATTATAGGAACACATCCCATACCACAGAAATATTATAAAGAACATAAAAAATTAAATACCTGGGATTCACCTGAATGGGAAGAAAAAATAAAACATGTATTATGTAATGAAGAAATAAGGAAAGCATATAATTAATTACTTAATAAAAAGGACTTTTTTGAAGGAAAATTTAGAATAAGAAAGAATTATACATAAATAATAAAGAAAGGGGGCGAATAATGGAAAACAAAATTGCTATACTTACTGATAGTACATCAGATTTATCAAAAGAAATTTTAAATGAACTGTCAATTGAATTTTTACCATTAAAAATCATTTATAAAAGTGGTCAATTTCTAGATAGAATAGACATTAATCCTTCAGAAATTTATGCTAAATTTAATGAAGAAATTCCAACTACTTCAATGCCGGGTCCTAGTGATTTTAAAGAAAAATTTATGGAATTAAAAGAAAAAGGTTTTACACATGTTCTCGCAATACATATTTCCAGTGGCTTAAGTAGCACACCAAACATTAGTAAAATGGTAAGTGAACAAATTGATGGAATAACTATTGAAGTTGTCGATTCCAAACTATTATCAATGGGTCTAGGAAGATTGGTTTTATATGCGAGAAAACTTATTGATGATGGTAATTTAGAATTTAAAGAGATAGTAGATAAAACAAGGGAAAAAATAAATGACATAGAGCTCAACTTTATCGTTAAAACACTTAAATATCTTAAAGAAGGTGGCAGAATAGGTAAAGTTAAGGGAACGATAGGAGAATTATTAAATATCAAACCCATTATTTCAATTAATGAAGATGGGGAATATTATAGTGCTGATATGGCTAGAAGCAGAAAATCTTCTATTAATAAACTCTATAAAATCGCAAAAGAAAAAATTATGAAAGGTATGTGCTATGTTGATGTTATGCATGCAGATGCTGAAAAAGAAGCAAAAGAATTACTTAATCGTTTAAAAGAATCAGATAATGTTAAAGAAGCTTTATTGGGAGAAATTAGTCCAGCAATGGTAGTTCATGCTGGACCTGGTTTAATAGGTGTATGTGTAACTTCAATATAAAAAAATAAATATATTCTTTGACTTTATATTTGTTCTATGATATAGTTAATTTTGCTGGGCACTGAAAAAAATTATTAAGACTTGCCCGGGACAATTAGGAGGAATATATTTAATGATTTACAGTGGTAAAGTAAAATGGTTTAATGATCAAAAAGGTTTTGGTTTTATTGAAAGAGAATCTGGAGACGATGTTTTTGTACATTTTTCTGCAATTCAATCAGATGGGTTTAAGAGTTTAGAAGATGGCCAGGAAGTAGAGTTTGAAGTCGTTGAAGGAGATCGTGGTCCACAGGCAGCAAATGTTGTTACATTATAAAGTTTATAATGCTTTAAAAATATAGCAACTATTCCCTGACTATGTCTAGTAGTCAGGGTTTTTTAATGTATGTTCCGTAAATTACACATAATATAAATAGGAAATATAGAATAAAAAAGTTAAGGGAAGTGTAAAAAGATTGCAAAAGATTAAATTTGAAGAACTTGATGTATCAAAGGAAATATTAAAGGCTGTAGAAGATATGGGGTTTGAAGAAACAACACCAATTCAAACAAATGCCATACCTCCGATAATGAAAGGGATAGATATAGTTGGACAGGCTCAAACGGGAACAGGAAAAACGGCTGCATTTGGCATACCATTACTGGAAAGGGTAGACCCTGGACTTAAAAAACCACAGGCTATAATCTTATGCCCAACCAGAGAATTAGCAATTCAGGTATCTGAAGAATTAAAGAGACTGGCCAAGTATAAACGTAGTTTATACACATTACCTGTTTATGGTGGTCAATCTATTAATAGACAGATTAGGGCCCTGAAAAAGGGAGTTCAGGTTATTATAGGTACTCCAGGTAGAGTTATGGATCATATGAGAAGAGGGACATTAAAACTATCTAATATTGATTTTTTAGTACTGGATGAGGCTGATGTTATGCTTGACATGGGTTTTATCGATGATATTGAAACAATATTAAGGGATGTTCCAGATGATAGGCAAACATTGTTTTTTTCCGCTACTATACCTAGAACTATTCTTAATTTAAGTAAAAGGTATCAAAAAAAATCTGAATTTGTAAAGGTAGCACATGAAAAATTAACAGTTCCTGGTATTGAACAGTACTATTTTGAAGTGAGACGTAATGATAAATTAAATGCATTAACTCGTTTAATTGATCTGCATAATCCCAATCTTTCTTTAGTTTTTTGTAATACCCGAAAAATGGTCGATGAATTAAATATTCAATTACAGGCAAGGGGTTATCTGTCAGATGGTCTTCACGGTGGTCTTAGCCAAAATCAAAGGGACCAGGTGATGGGGAAATTTAGAAACGGTATTATTGAAATACTTGTTGCTACTGATGTAGCTGCCCGAGGTATTGATGTAGATGATATTGAAGTTGTTGTTAACTATGATGTTCCCCAGGATACTGATTATTATGTACACAGGATTGGCAGGACAGGCCGCGCCGGGAAAAGTGGTAAGGCATTTACCTTTATAGTTGGTAGAGATATTTATAAATTAAGGGATATACAAAAATATACAAAGAAAAAAATTATACGTCAGGATATTCCCTCATTATATGATGTAGAAGAGGCGAGGATTGAACAATTTGTCAAGGGTCTAACAGATTATATCGAAAAAGAACATCTGGATAGATATATTAAATTAGTTGAAAATCTTCTTGGGGATGAATATACGGGGATTGAAATCGCCGCAGCTTTGATGAAAAAATCTTTAGACAAAGAAAATGATGGGGACGAGATCAGTGAAAGCAATTTTGGAGATACAGGGGCAGAGCCAGGTATGGTTAGACTATTTATAAATGCAGGCAAAAAAGACAGGATTACTCCCGGACATATTGTGGGTGCTATTGCGGGAGAGACTGGATTATCCGGTAAATTAATTGGAGCAATTGATGTTTACAATAATTTTACTTTTGTAGAGGTTCCAGGTGAGAATGCTCGTGAAGTTATGCAGATAATGAAGGATAATTATATAAAAGGAAATAAAATTAATATTGAGCCTGCTAAACCAAAATAAAATTATGAAATAAATGTCTGAATAGGAGAGAGATTAAATCCATCTTCCATTACAGCAGGGAAAAAAGTTAATGTAGAATATAACGGCTTGCTGGATAAATCAGGTGTTTCTGAAGTGTTTCTTCATGCTGGATTTGGGTTTAATAAATGGGATAACATTAAAGATTTAAAAATGATAAAGAGAAATAATTCCTGGCATAGTGAAATTTATGTCTACTTTAGGCCCCTATCTATTGGGGGCTTTTTTTGTTGAAAATGCTATATGACAAAGGAAGGAGAGGATAATTTATTTAAAAATTATATACTTATGTTAGCAATATTCGACATAAAGGCATTTATTCCTTTTATTAGTAGTGAAAG
>CAZOON010000087.1:0-1611 GCA_964581445.1 uncultured Halanaerobiales bacterium
AGCTGCTATACGCAAATCCTCTATACGACCATTTGTACAGGAGCCAATAACAGCCTGATCAATTTTAACATCACCTGCCTTATTTACAGGTCGGGTATTTTCTGGTAGATGTGGGAAGGCTACCTGGGGCTCAATATCACTCACATCATATTCAATAATCTTTTCATAATCTGCATCAGGTTCACTGTATAAGGCCTGATAATCTCTAACTGCCCTATTTTTTAAATAATCATCTGTTTTCTGATCACATGCTATCAGACCACATTTACCCCCGGCCTCAATAGCCATATTAGACATGGTCATTCTAGCATCCATGGATAGATTTTCAATAACTTCTCCAGTAAATTCCATGGCTTTGTATAAAGCACCATCTACACCAATATCACCTATGGTATAAAGAATTAAATCCTTTCCACTGACCCAGGGCTTTAATTTACCTTCATATACAAATTTCATTGTGGAAGGAACCCGGAACCAGGCTTCACCAGTAGCCATTGCTGCAGCCATATCGGTACTACCAATACCTGTAGCAAAAACACCCAATGCACCATAGGTACAGGTATGTGAATCAGCACCTATAACGATTTCACCAGGTAGAGTCAGACCTTTTTCAGGTAATAGGACATGCTCTATCCCCATTTCCCCAATTTCAAAATAATTTCTAATATCCTCACTATGGGCAAATTCTCTTATAAATTTACTTTGCTCGGCCGATTTAATATCCTTATTAGGAGCAAAATGGTCTGGTACAATGGCAATCCTATCACGGTCAAAAACATGCTCAACACCAATTTTTTTGAATTCTTTGATTGCCACTGGTGTTGTTACATCATTACCCAGGACCATATCGACTTTAGTATTTACAATTTCACCGGGTTTAACTTCATCTCTATCAGTATGAGCTGCTAATATCTTTTCTGCCATGGTCATTCCCATATTTTTTATTTCCTCCTTTATCATGATAAGTATAATATTTATTTATTGCTTCCAGATAGGCCTTAGCACTGGCCTCAGTTATATCAGTTTCCGAACAATGACCGATAAAATCATCTCCATCAATCTTTGTTTTAACTGTGACTTCTCCCAGGGCATCTCTACCCTCTGTTATTGCATTTATCTTATAAGATAGCAATTTAATATTATCTACTCCTGTAATTTCATTTATCACCTGGAAGATTGCATCTATCGGACCATCACCACTACAGGCTGCCTTCTCTATAATTTTCTCTTCTTTCTTTAATTTGATTGTAGCGGTTGGCAAAAGACTACTGCCTGTAGATACAGAAAGATAATCCAGTTCATATATTTCATTTTGTCTATGAAATTGATTATTAATCAAGGCCTCTATTTCAATAGGTTTAATATTTTTTCTCTTGTCTGCCAAACTCTTAAATTCCTTAAATACAGCTTCAAAGGCCTCATCATCAATCTCATATCCCAGTTCATTAACAAATTCCTTAAGTGCATGTCTGCCAGAATGTTTCCCCAGTATTAGCTTATTATGAGCCAGGCCAATTGTACGGGCATCCATTATTTCATAAGTAGTTCTTTCTTTTATTACACCATCCTGGTGAATACCGGCCTCATGGGCAAAAGCATTTTCACCCACTA
>CAZOON010000087.1:1621-6414 GCA_964581445.1 uncultured Halanaerobiales bacterium
TATAGCTTTATTGGGTTGAATAAGCATCCCGGTATAACTGGAAACCATCCTGCTCAATCTAGCAATTTCACCTGGAGCCTGTTTGATATCCAAATTATAGATATCTTTTCTGGTGTAAAGGGCCATAATTATCTCTTCCAGGGCTGTATTACCTGCCCTTTCACCTATACCATTTACAGCCACCTCTATCTGTCTTGCACCATTTTCAATAGCACTTAGACTATTTGCTACGGCCAGACCAAGATCATTATGGCAGTGTACGCTTAATTCATAATCATTAAATCCACTTACATTATTCCTTATATTTTTTATCAGGCTACCAAATTCCATTGGTGTTGTATATCCCACTGTATCTGGAACATTAATCACCTTTGCACCTGCTTTTATGGTAGCCTCAAATATTTTATATAAAAACTCGGGCTCACTTCTGGAAGCATCTTCTGCAGAAAATTCTATATTAGCAGTATAATTTGCAGCATATTTAACTGCCTCCACTGCTTGATTTAAAACCTCTTCTTCTGACATTCTCAGCTTATATTTCATGTGGATGGGAGATGTGGCAATAAAGACATGTATCCGGGGGTCAGCCCCATCCTTCAATGCCTCCCAGGCCCTGTCAATATCCTTTTTGTTTGATCTGGCAAGGCCAGTAACCTCTACATCTCTTATTTCATTTGCAATCTTTTTTACTGCTGAAAAATCACCGGGTGAAGAAATAGGGAAACCGGCTTCAATAACATCAACCCTTAAACGTGATAATTGCTGGGCGATAGCCAGTTTCTCATCTGGGGTAAGACTGACTCCGGGCGATTGCTCACCATCTCTTAATGTTGTATCAAATATTTTAACCCTTGGCATATAGATCCTCCTTTAATCATTAATCCAGGGCATCATTTTACGTAATTTCTTGCCTACCTTTTCCAGGAGGTGTTCCTCATCTTTTCTGGTAAGGGCATTATAAACCGGTCGATTTGCCTGATTTTCCAGAATCCAGTCCCGGGCAAATTTACCATTTTGAATATTCTCAAGAACTTTTTCCATATTCTCTCTTACATGTTCATCCACTACTTTGGGCCCAACCATAATATCTCCATATTGAGCTGTATCACTAATAGAATATCTCATCCTGGTTAAACCACCTTCAAACAGGAGGTCAACAATCAATTTCAGTTCATTAAGACATTCAAAATATGCAATCTCAGGTTGATAACCTGCCTCAACCAGGGTTTCAAAACCATTTTTTATAAGTGCTGTTGTACCACCACAAAGAACTGCCTGCTCACCGAAAAGGTCTGTTTCTGTCTCTTCCTTAAAGCTAGTTTCAATTACCCCGGCCTTTGTAGAGCCAATACCATCTGCATAGCCTAGGGCTAATTGATAGGCATTACCTGTATAATCCTGTTCAACTGCCAGTAAAGAAGGCACACTCTTCCCTTCCACATACATCCTGCGTACAAGATGCCCAGGACTCTTGGGGGCAATCATAAAGACATCTACAAATTCAGGTGGTTTTATCTGGTCAAAATGAATGTTGAATCCATGTGAAAAACAAAGGGCATTCCCTTTTTGAAGATAAGGTTTAATCTCTTCTTCATAAATCTTTTTCTGTACATCATCAGGCACAAGTATTTGCACAATATCTGCCTTTCTGGCAGCCTCTGCAGTAGTCATTACCTCCAGACCATCCTCTTCAGCCTGTGACCAGCTACTACTACTTTCCCTTAAGCCTACTACTACTTCATGACCACTATCATTTAAATTCTGAGCCTGGGCATGCCCCTGGCTTCCATAACCAATCACTGCTATAACCTTATCCTTAAGAACCTCACGATCAACATCTTTTTCATAATAAATTTTTGCCATTTTTTCCACCTCTTTAGCTAATTTTTTCTTCTTTTTTCTGTAATACTTTACCTCTACTAAGGGCAACAATTCCTGTTCTTACTATTTCTTTTATTCCAAAATCCCTATAAATTTCAATCATGGCCTCAATTTTATCCTCTGTACCTGTAACCTCAACTAATAAACTATCACTTGCTACATCAACGATTTTAGCCCTGAATGTATCAGCAATTTGAATTATCTCACTCCGTTCACTTGTGCTACAGCTCACCCTGATTAAAGCCAGATCCCTTTCAACAATATTCTCTTTATCTATTTCAGTAATCTTTATCACATCAATCAATTTATTCAATTGTTTGGTCACCTGCTCAAGGGTCTTCTCATCACCATTTACTGCTATAGTCATCCTTGATATATCAGGATTTTCAGTCTCCCCAACATTAAGACTATCAATATTAAAATTTCGCCTGCTAAATAAACCTGCTACCCTGGTCAATACTCCAGGCCTATTAAAAACAGAGACTGATATTATATGAGTCATTTTATTAACCTCCTATCATATCTACGATTCCCGCTCCAGGAGGAACCATAGGAAATACATTCTCTTCAGTAGGTATCTTTACCTCCAGCAAGAATGGCCCATCACTATCCATCAATTCTTGCAGGGCATCCTTAACTTCACTCTTGCGCTCAATACTTGCTGCTTCAACACCATAAGCCTCAGCAATCTTAACAAAATCCGGATTTTTAATAACAGTAGCTGAATAACGTTTCTCAAAAAATATTTCCTGCCATTGCCTGACCATACCCAGAGAATTATTATTAAGCACAATTATTTTTACCGGCACCTTATAGGTAGAGAGGGTTGCCAGTTCCTGAATATTCATCTGCAAACTTCCATCACCTGCAATTAAAACAACATCACGGTCAGGATTACCCATTTTGACACCTATAGAGGCAGGAAATCCATATCCCATTGTTCCCAGACCTCCAGAGGTAATAAATGAACGAGGTATAGAATATTTATAATACTGAGCAGCCCACATTTGATTCTGGCCAACTTCTGTAGTTATTATTGCTTCACCTCTGGTCAGCTTATAAATTTCCTGCATTATATACTGTGGTTTAATTTCTTCACCGGGATTATCATATTCCAGAGGATATTCTTTCTTCCATTCTTCAAGCTGCTTCTGCCATTTCCCCTCTTTTTTCTCATGAACCATGGGGATTAATTCTTTAAGAATATTTTTAACATCACCTACAATCGGAATATCTACCTCTACATTTTTACCTATTTCAGCCGGATCTATATCAATGTGAATTACTCTAGCATTTGTTGCATAAAGATCCAATTCACCGGTTACCCTGTCATCAAAACGTGCCCCGACAGCAATCAATAAATCGGTCTCACCTGTAGCATAATTTGCATAACGAGTTCCATGCATACCCAGCATCTCAAGTGAAAGTGGGTCATTTTCCGGGAAAATTCCCAGGGCCATTAAAGTAGTGGTAATTGGTATTCTACCTTTTCTAACCAGTTGTCTTACCTCTTTTGCTGCATCTGCCAGTATTGCTCCACCCCCGACATATAAAAGGGGTTTTTTAGCCTTGTTTATTGCTTCTGCAGCTTTAGCAATCTGCATCTTGTGTCCATAATAGGTGGGTTTATATCCTCTCAAATCCACCTTATCAGGATAATTAAATTCAGTACTGGAAGTGGCCACATCTTTTGGAAAATCTATTAAAACAGGGCCAGGTCTACCAGTACGGGCAATATAAAATGCTTCTTTAATTGTCTGAGCCAGGTCCTTGACATCAGTAACCAAATAATTGTGTTTTGTAACTGGAAGACTTATTCCCCTGATATCCGCTTCCTGAAAAGCATCCTTACCTATTAAATTGGTTGCAACCTGCCCTGTAAAGGCCACAAGCGGAACTGAATCCATATAAGCAGTTGCTAAACCTGTTACCAGATTTGTCCCTCCGGGACCGGAAGTTGCCAGGCAAACCCCTACCTTTCCTGTGCTTCGAGCATAGCCATCGGCAGCATGTGCCGCTCCCTGTTCATGTCTGGTAAGAAAATGATTGATATCAGATTTATATATTGCATCATAAATTTGAATCACCGCACCACCCGGATGGCCAAATATAGTGTCAACTCTTTCTTCTTTCAAACTCTCAATTAATATTTCTGCACCAGTCAATATTGACAATTTTTTTGCACCTCCTGAAATAAAAAAACCTGTATATAGTTTTATACAGGGATATTAAAAAAGGGTATAAAAACCCCTAAGAAGTTTTTCCTGCTAAACTACTCTCTAAATTTAACTTCAATATATTTAATTCAAGATATTAAATTTTAAATCTTTTAAGTGAAAATCGCACCAGTACTTGCCGATTGAACCAATCTGGCATAACGTCCCAGATATCCCTTGACTTCTCTTAACTCTGGTTCGAATTTATCCATTCGTTCTTTAAATATATCCTCATCTAGAACAAGATTAATTTTTTTAGCCGGTATATCAATCTCTATTATATCCCCTTCTTCAATAATACCTATTGGGCCACCGGCTGCTGCCTCTGGTGAAACATGACCAATTGCTGCTCCTCTGGTAGCACCTGAAAAACGACCATCAGTAATCAGAGCTACATTACGGTCAAGTCCCATTCCAGAAAGGGCTGAGGTAGGAGTAAGCATTTCTCTCATTCCCGGACCTCCTTTAGGTCCTTCATACCTGATAACTATTACATCACCTTCATTAATTTCGCCATTATTTATAGCTTCAACAACAGATTCTTCACTATTATAAACCCTGGCAGGACCTCTGTGTTTCATCATATTTTCTTCAACAGCACTCTGCTTAACTATTGAGCCTTCTGGAGCAATATTACCTTTGAGGGCTGCCAGACCGCCTGTTTTATGATATGGATTATCTATACTTCTTATGATC
>CAZOON010000088.1:0-6402 GCA_964581445.1 uncultured Halanaerobiales bacterium
CCTGGATATTATATTATTAATACATCCAATGAAACAGAAGGATATGAACAATTATATTTTGAATGTTTTAATAAGATAATGGCTGATCAATTAGGTATAAAGTTATGATATATAAAAAGTATTGTTGTTGTTTGATTAATCTGTTAAGGGGGTCTAATTATATGCAGTTATCTAAAGAAATGATTATTAAGATTGAGGAAATATTAAGGGAGAGAAATGTTTCAAACGCCAGCATTTTTGGTTCTTATGCCCGGGGAGATGCCAGTGATAAAAGTGATATCGATTTGTTAATTGAACCTGCTAAAAAAAGTCTCTTTGAAATTGCCGGTATAAAAATGGATTTAGAAAAAGCCCTGGATAAAGAGTTCGATGTACTAACATATAATGGCCTGAATTATTCCAGAGATACTGAGTTCAAGGAGCGTCTTTTAAGAGAACACATGATTATAATATGATAGATAGAAATAAAAAGGCTCTAAATGATATTATTTATTGTATTGATCTAATTAATCGTTATACTGAAGGTATTTCTAAACATGAATTTTTAACCAGTCAGGAAAAACAGGACCTGGTAAAAATAGAAAAATTTGAATTTCGTGAAAACAGTAATTTATTTTAGCTTTTATCTGGAAGATAAAGAAATGGTACAGGAACAGTATCCAAATCATGGGATACCGGATGCAATTACTATTGCATTTCTGGAGTCACGAAAATAAGGTGGATTTTTTATGCTTACAATAAAATGTGCAAAATGTAAAAATAAAATTATGAAATATGAAAAAGTTGGAAAAGGAAAGGTTCTTAAATGCTGGAAGAATAAAATTGAACGTGTTTATGGAGGAGAAGTTTCTGATAATAAATTAATATGTAAAGAATGCGCTAATATTATCGGAGAGATAAAAAGTGATTATATAAAAATGGATAGAGATGCCTTCACTTATACCGGGACTAAGATTAGGAACTAATAAATTAACCGCCTAAGATGGCGGTTAATTTTATGATTTATTTACTTTTTTTCTCAGTGTAAACACCATGTCCGCCCCCGCCGAGCAGGAGAAGAATAAGAACTAAAAAGATAATGAAGATGTAGTTACTTTGATAACCTTCAGTTTCAAAGTCACCCAAGAGTAATCACCCCTTTTCATAAGTACTATAATATATGATTCTATAGCGTTATTTGTGAATGTAAATAATTAAATAGTGATAAAATTAAAGGCTTTTTATAAAATTTGTAGAATAATGGGAAAGGAGGTTATGATATGAGTATAACAAAAAAGATATTTTGTGCCGATCATAATCTAAAATTAATTTTTATTACTCTTTTAGCTTTATTATTATTGAGTTTCAGGAATTTCCTATTATTTCATACATTGATAGAGTTATTCAGTATTATTGTTGCTTACCTGATTTTTACTATTAATTATTATTCAAGGGATAAAAGCGAGGAATACTTTTTAATATTTTTAGGAATAGCCTACGGTTTTATCGGGGGTTTTGATTTTTTACATACCATTTCATATAAAGGAATGGGAATCTTTCCTGGTAATGGGGCTAATCTCCCTACCCAATTATGGATAATAGCCCGTTATTTTGAGAGCATTTCCCTGTTTATTTCATTTCTGCTTTTAAGATATAAAATTAAGTTCAAATATAAAAAGGCAATGTATTTTTTCAGTCTGATAAGCATCATTCTTTTATTACTTTTATATTTTGAGCTTTTTCCTGTCTGTTATTTTGAAGAAAGTGGTTTAAGCCTATTTAAGATTATCAGCGAGTATATTATCTCTCTAATTTTGATTTGCAGTCTAATTTTGCTTAGATATAAGAGGGATTATTTTGATGATTATATTTATAAATTAATTAAAAACGCAATAATATTAACTATATTTTCCGAGATTTTCTTTACTTTCTATATCAGTGTTTATGGTATTTCAAATATAGTGGGCCATCTTTTTAAATTAATTTCATATTATCTTATCTTTAAAGCTATTGTTGAGACAGGCTTAAAAGAACCCTATAAACTATTATTTAATAAAATAAATAGACAAAAAGCTGAATATGAATTAATATTTAATAATGTTCAGGATGCTATTTTCCTTGTTGAGGTAGAGAAAAATAAGGAAATGAGATATATGAGACTTAATCCTCTGCATGAAAGTCTAACAAAATTAAAATCTGAGGAGGTCAGGGGAAAGAGTCCACTTGAAGTTCTTGGAAAGGAACTGGGTCAAAAAATTGAGAAAAAATATAGAAAATGTCTGGAGAAAAAGGAAAGCATCATTTATGAAGAAAAATTAAATCTGCCCGGAGGAAAGAAGACCTGGTTAACCAGATTAACACCTGTAATAATAAATGGAGAGGTAGAAAAAATTGTGGGTAGCTCACTGGATATTAGCAGAAGAAAAGAACAGGAAGAGGAGATTAAATTTTTATCCGTTCATGATCAATTAACAGGATTATATAACAGAAGATATTTTCAAAATGAAATATCCAGATTAAATAAATCAAGGATTACACCAATATGTATTGTAATTGCTGATATAGATAAACTGAAATTTATAAATGATAATTATGGCCATAAATATGGAGATAGGTACATAGTAAAAACTGCTGAAATATTATCAATGGTATTAAGAGATGAAGATATACTTGCCAGGGTTGGTGGGGATGAATTTGCTGTAATTTTTCCGGGTATGAATGCAGTTTTTGCTTCAAAAATATATAAACGAATTCATCAGGAAATAAGTGAATTTAATAAGAATTCTCCTTACCCGGAAGCACTGGAAATATCGCTTGGATATTCCATACTAAAAAACAGCAAAGAGGATTTAAATCAGGTCTATCATCTTGCTGATCTTAATATGTATAAAAACAAAGAAAAAAAGAGGAAGCTGTAAATTACTGATTATTATTGACTTCAAATAATTAATCTGTTATGATAAAAGTGTAAATTTAATATTGTGTCCTCATATATTTACGGGAATAAGGCCCATAAGTCTCTACAAGATAGCCGTAAACTATCTGACTATGAGGGAAGTGTACCTAGGTTTCCGCATTTATCATTAAGTATTTGTTTTTTAAATATGTTTTTGCTAAATGGCAGGTCCGAGCGGTACAGATGTAATATTACACCGAAGGGATAAAAGCCCAGGCGGGGAGGTTCTACTCAAAGTGGCAGTAGAGTCTACTACCTGGGTATTTTTATTTTCAAATTTTCTTACAATTTTCGGCTAGAATAAATATTTAATTTTGGGAGCATAAATACTTAAAAGGAGTGATATTTTGAAAAAAGTTGCTATAGTCATGGGCAGTGATTCTGATTTACCTGTAATGAAAGAAAGCGCTAAAATACTGGAGGATTTTGCTGTGAAATATGAAATGACAGTTATTTCGGCACACAGGACTCCTGCATTTGCAGAGGAATTTGCTTCAAGTGCAGAAGAGAGAGGATTGGAAGTTATTATTGCTGGTGCGGGTAAGGCGGCACATCTGGCTGGAGTACTGGCAGCTTATACAACTATTCCAGTAATTGGTGTTCCTATTAAGACTTCAACCCTGGGGGGAGCAGATTCTCTATATTCTATGGTTCAGATGCCTGCTGGGGTTCCAGTAGCAACAGTTGCTCTTAATGGTGCAAAAAATGCAGGTCTACTTGCCCTGCAAATACTGGGTACTGCTGATAAAAAACTTAGAGAGGATTTTAGAGTATATAAGTCCCAAATGGCTGAAAAGGTAAAAGAAACTGCTAATAAACTTGAAGAAATGGGATACCGTGAATATTTAAAAAATAAGGATAAATAAAATCAGGATAAATAATGTTTTTTACTGGAGGTTGAGATATGTACATGAGAAATGTTTTCAAAAATATTAGTCCCCTGGACCATCGTTATTCTCTACGAGAAGAAGAATTTGAAAAATATACAAAATATTTTTCCGAGGAAGCAAGAGTAAAGTATCATGCAAAAATAGAGGCTACTTTAGTAAAAACACTTGCAGATTATGATATCTGTTCTGAAAAGGTAGCAGAAGAGGTGGAGAAAGCAGCAGAGAAAATATCTGTTGAAGATGTTTATGAAGAAGAGAAAAAGACCCGTCATGATATTAGGGCTCTTGTTAATTGTTTGCAGCGCAGGGTAAGTGAAGAGGCTCGACCCTATATTCATTTTACAACTACATCCTATGATATAGTTGATACAGCAACTGCCTTAAGATATAAAGAAGCAACAGAGGAATTAATAATTCCCCTATTAATAAAATTAGAAAAATTACTGATGAATATAGCTATCAGGGAGAAAGACACTGTTCAAATAGGAAGAACTCATGGTCAGCATGCCATACCTTTAACCTTTGGTTTTACAATAGCTGGATATGTAAGTAGACTTGGTGGCAGGATAGAAAAAGTGCAGGATGCTGCCCGCGAATTAAGAGGAAAAATATCTGGTGCTGTTGGTGCCTATAATGCATCACATTTATTTTTCTCTAAGCCAGAAGAATTTGAAGCCAGTGTTTTAGAAAAAATTAACTTAAAGCCCAGTCCGCATTCCACACAGATTGTTGAAGCTGAATATATGACTGATTATCTGCATGCACTGGTATCTTTGTTTAGTGTACTGGCTAATCTTAGTGATGATATGCGGCATCTTCAGAGAACAGAAATATCAGAGGTGGGGGAATATTTTGCTAAAGACCAGGTTGGCTCATCAACTATGCCTCATAAGAGAAATCCCATTAATTATGAAAATGTTAAAAGTATGTGGAAAAAATTTATGCCCGGGATGATGACTATTTACATGGATCAAATTTCGGAGCATCAACGTGATTTAAGCAATTCTGCTTCAGCAAGATTTATACCTGAGATAATTATAGGCCTATTGTTATCAGTTAATAGGCTAATTCGTGTTTCTGAAAAGATGATGGTAGATAGAGAAAACCTTAAGAAAAATTTTGAGCAAAGCAAGGATATGATAATTGCTGAGCCTCTATATATATTACTGGCATCATATGGACACCCGGATGCTCATGAAGCTGTAAGGAAATTGACTTTAGACTCAGAAAAAACTGGCATGTCTTTAGAAAAATTAATTAAAAAAGATGATAAGTTGAAGGTATATCGCGATAAATTTACAGATCGACAATGGGATATAATCAGGGCTCCAGAAAACTATATAGGAATAGCACCTGAGAAAACCGTTAAGCTGGTAAATTACTGGAAAGAAAAACTTAATATAGAGGAATAATATAAAGGCATAAAAAAAGGAGGCAGCAAAATGGAAAAATTGGAAATGCTTTATGAAGGTAAGGCAAAAAAGATATTTATAACTGATAAAGATGAAAGGCTAATTGTAGAATATAAAGATGATGCTACTGCTTTCAATGGTGAAAAAAAAGGTCAGATTAAAAATAAGGGTGAGTTAAATACTGAGATATCAACTATTTTCTTTGAATTGCTGGCAGAAAATGATATCCCCACACATTTAATTGAAAAGTTGAATAAGACTGAATTAGTGGTTAAAAAACTTACGATTATACCAATTGAGGTTGTTATGAGGAATATTGCTGCTGGTAGTCTGGCAAAAAGATTGGGATTAGAGGAAGGCAAAAAAATGAAGATGCCTATTCTAGAATATTATTATAAGGACGATGAGCTTGGAGATCCCATGATTAATGAATACCATATCTTTGCAGAAGAAATGGCCAGTAAAGAAGAGCTTGAAAAGATTAAAGAATATGCATTTAAAATAAATGAAATTCTATATACTTTTTTAAAAACAAAGGGGATTGATCTGGTTGACTTCAAACTTGAGTTTGGCCTTGACTTAGATGGAAATGTGATACTCGGTGATGAGATATCTCCTGATACATGTCGTTTCTGGGATAGTAAGACACAAAAAAAATTAGATAAGGATCGTTTTCGTCGTGACCTGGGTGATGTAGAAAACGCCTATCAAGAAATATTAAAAAGATTAAATAATTAAGAATACTTATATTAAATAAGGAGGAGCAATTATGGTCTGGAATGTAAAGGTTGAAACCAGGTTAAAAGAAAGTATACTTGATCCACAGGGACAGGCTGTAGAAAAAGGTCTGGATGCACTGGGATATAAAAATGTGTCTGATGTCCATGTTGGCAAATATATGGAATTGACAATTGAAGAGGTAGAAGATAAAAAAGAACTTGAAAAACAGCTTGATGAGATGTGTCAACGCCTACTGGCTAATCCAGTAATTGAGGATTATAGTTTTCAGGTAGAAAAGGGGGATTAAGAAATGAAATTTGCTGTTATCACATTCCCTGGCTCTAATTGTGATCAGGATGTTTTGCATGTCAGCCAGAACGTATTTAATATCAATACAGTAATGCTCTGGCATAATCAGGTAAAAAATTTAGAAGAATATGATTGT
>CAZOON010000089.1:0-6392 GCA_964581445.1 uncultured Halanaerobiales bacterium
ATTATAATAATTATTACAATAATTGTAGATGAAAGGAGTGAATAATGAAGATATTAATACTCTGTATTATAGGTTTTTTTGCGGCTATGGTCGATTCTATTGCAGGTGGTGGAGGCTTATTAACTATCCCCTCATTCCTCGCTTTGGGTATTCCACCTCATTTAAGCCTGGGAACAAATAAATTTGCTGCCTCCTGGGGTGCCCTGACAAGTTCATATACATATTTACGCTCAAAAAAAGTATATTTACCACTTGTTAAATTTATAATCCCTTTCACCTTTGCTGGTGCTGCACTTGGAGTTAATACAGTCCTTAGAATTAATCAGAAATATTTAAAAATCATTGTTTTGATAATGTTAATTGTGGTAGCTGTTTATACCATACTAAATAAAAACATGGGTAAAGATGATAATTTTACAGGGCTTAATAAAAAGAAAATTATACTCGGTTGTATAATTGGTTTTATTATGGGGTTTTACGATGGTTTTTTTGGCCCGGGCACTGGTTCATTTCTTATGTTTGCATTTATACACTTCTTTGGTTTCAACTTTACTAATGCTACTGCAAATGCCAGGATACTCAATTTTACAAGTAATATAACTTCATTAATACTTTTTGCCATTAATAGAAAAATTATTTATACAATTGCCCTCCCTATGTCCTTATCGATGAGTTTTGGAGCCTGGATAGGTTCCAAACTTGCTATTAAACATGGGGGGGAAATAATCAAACCTATTTTTGTTACTGTCTCTTTATTAATGGTTATTAAATTATTGTTTGACACTATTTAAATTGTGTTTGATATAATTTTTTATAAATACCTTCATCTTTTTTAATTAATTCAATATGTGTTCCTCTTTCCTGTATTCCGTCATCTGTAAGAACAATAATCTCATCAGCATTTTGTACTGTGGATAATCTATGGGCAATAACAAGTGTAGTTCTATCTTTAGACAATCTCTTTAAAGAAGCCTGAATAATTTTTTCACTCTCATTATCAAGAGAAGAAGTAGCCTCATCCAGAATTAATATGGGTGGATTTTTCAAAAATGACCTGGCAATAGAAATTCTTTGTTTTTGTCCCCCGGAAAGTTTAACCCCTCTTTCACCTATGTTTGTATCATAAGCATCTTGCATATTTACTATAAAATCATGGGCATTTGCTTTTTTCGCGGCCTCAATCACATCTTCTTCTTCTGCATCTGAATTACCATATAATATATTATCTTTAATAGTTCCATTAAATAAAAATACATCCTGTTGAACTATACCAATATTATTTCTTAAAGATGATAATGTAATATTTTTTATGCTTATATTGTCTATTAATATATCACCATCATCAATTTCATAAAAACGAGGTAGCAAATTACATAATGTTGTCTTACCTGAACCTGAAGGCCCCACAAAAGCAATTGTCTGGCCAGGTTCAATATTAATATCTATATTTTTAAGAACATGCTGATGATTATCATAAGAAAAGGTAACATTTTTATATTCGATTTTTCCTTCAGCTTCTAAATTTACTGCAGCTGGAAGATCTTTAATTTCAGGCTCAATTTCAAGTAATTCCGTAAAACGTTTAAATCCCGCCATCCCTCTTTGAAATTGTTCATTAAAATTAACCAATCTTCTTATAGGGTTCATAAACATATTTACATAAAAAAGAAAAGCAATCAATTCGCCAGTCGTTAATACACTCTTATATATATAAAAACCTCCAGCAGCAATAGTTATCAGGTTTATTAGATTAATAAATAAATTCATACCTGAATAAAAAACTGCCATGTTTTGCATGGCATTTTCCCTTGACTGGCGAAACAAATTATTACCATGTCTAAACTTTTCATTTTCATGACTCTCATTAACAAAAGATTTTACAACTCTAATGCCACTTAAACTATCTTCAATCTGTGAACTTATTTCAGCTATTTTTTCCCTTATATCTCGAAAAGAATTATACATCCGTTGACCAAGTTTAATAGAAAAAAGAAACATTATAGGAATTAAAGAAAATGTTAAAAGAGCAAGTCTCCAGTTCATTTTTAGTAAAATAATAAATGAGCCAAATATTAAAATTGTTGAAATAAATAAATCCTCCGGACCGTGATGAGCAAGTTCAGATATATTATTTAAGTCATTAATTATCCTGGACATTAAATAACCCACTTTATTATTATCATAAAATTTAAAAGATAATTTTTGAAGATGAGAAAATAATTCCTCCCTCATATCTGTTTCCATTCTGATGCCAACCACGTGTCCCCAGTATTGAACAATATATTGAAAAATAAATCTTAAGATATAAATAAGCAATAAAAACAAAGACATCCTGACAATCATCTGTATATTTTTATCAGGAAAAATACGATCAATAAGTTGTCTAATAATTACCGGGTATAGGAGATCTAAACCCGACATAATAAATGCACTAAAGATATCCAGTATAAATAGTTTATAATGAGCCCTGTAATATGTAGTAAATTTTTTTAACATCTTTACACCACCTTTAAAATCAATCTATATTCTATCATAATCTCCTTCACAATTCAAAATCATGAACACTTTAATTAATATATACCATAAAAAAAGGTATGTAAATTTTACATACCTTAAAAATATAAATCATTATTTAAAAATTTTATATTCAGATCAATAATATACATCCCGTTCACCAGTAGCCATATAAATTACTCTCTCACAAACATTTGTTGAATGATCACCAATTCTTTCTAAAAATCTACTTATAAACATTAAAGATGTCGCCTGTCTGATAGTTGAGGGGTCTTCTAACATAAAGGTTAATAATTCCCGTAAAATCTGTTCATCAAGAATATCAACCTCTTCATCTTCTTTAGCAATTTTTTTGGCTAATTCAACATCCAGATTAACAAAAGAATCAAGACTTTCTCGTAACCTTCTTGTTACTATTTCTGTCATCCTTGGAATATCAATGAGTGGCTTGATTAAAGGCTTTTTACCAATTTGGTGAACCATCTGAGATATATTACAGGCATGATCACCAATTCTTTCTAAATCTGTTGCTATCTTCGAAATTACAATTATAGTTCTTAAATCACTGGCTACAGGTTGTTGTAGGGCAATTAATTTTGTACACATATCCTCAAGTTCAATCTCATAATCATCAATCTGGTCATCTTCTTCTAAGACCTCTGTTGCCAGGTCTAAATCCTGTTTCTTCAAGGCCTCTACACTCTTATAGATTGCCTCTTCAACCATACTAGCCATCTTTAACATTTCCGACTGTAATTTTTTTAATTCATCATCAAATCCCTTACGCACAATTACCTCCTCCTCTACTTAATAATTATCCAAAACGACCAGTAATATAATCCTCTGTTCTCTGATCAGAAGGATTCTCAAATATTTTTTCTGTTTTATTAAACTCAATCAATTCTCCCATCAGGAAAAAACCGGTAACGTCAGAAACTCTGGCCGCCTGTTGCATACTATGTGTTACAATTACAATCGAATAATTTTCCTTTAGAATTTCAATTAACTCCTCTATTTTGGCAGTCGCAACTGGATCAAGGGCTGAAGCAGGTTCATCCATAAGTAAAATTTCTGGTTTTACAGCAAGTGCTCTGGCAATACATAATCTTTGCTGTTGACCTCCAGAAATCCCCAGAGCCGATGAATCTAGTCTATCTTTAACCTCATTCCAGAGGGCAGCCCCTTTTAAACTTTTTTCCACTATCTCATCAAGTTTATTCTTATTACGTAAACCATGGATTCTCGGACCATAAGCAACATTATCATAAATTGATTTAGGAAATGGATTGGGTTGTTGAAAAACCATACCTACCCTTTTTCTCAATTCTACTACATCTACATCTTTATCATAAATATTTTGACTATCAAGTAAAACATCACCTTCAACTTTTGTTCCCTCAATAAGATCATTCATTCTATTAAGTGTTCTTAAAAATGTTGACTTACCACATCCCGATGGTCCGATTAAGGCAGTAACTTTGTTTTCTTCAATCGGCATATTTATATCGAGCAGGGCTTGAAAATTACCATAATAAAAGTCTAGATTTTTTGTTTCCATTTTTTTTAATTCTGCCATTATAAAACTGCTTTCACTGCCATAAAAAATTTATCAACAGAATTTAGTATAACAAGTAGATGTTAAATTTTTGTTACAATAATGTTAATTCATTAAGAAATTCGTTTTCTCCTATCTCTTATATAAATACTACCTTTAATCTTCTCCTTAGCCCGTTTCTTTAATTCAGCAGCAATACTTATTTGATTATTGGAACGCAAACCAGAATTTTAACAATTTCTAACTCGTAAAAGAGAGATTATTAATATTATGCCAACAACTAATAATATTTTAAAGGTAAGTCCATTAACTATATTATTTACCTTTTATCATCTTACCATAATGAATTCTTAGAAAAATTGCAATAAGATTTATTAAAAGTACAAGTGCCAGTAATACAAGCGCTGTACCATAGGCCATTGGAACCTGTTTTGAAGGAAATGTACCGGCTGTTACTAATGCATAAATATGATAAGGTAAAGCCATCACTTCATCAAAAACTGATGATGGTAAACGCATTGAAAAAAAAGTAGCCGCAGTAAAAATAATTGGAGCCGTTTCGCCAGCTACTCGACCAATACCAAGAATAAGACCAGTTAATATTCCTGGCATAGCAGCAGGCAAAACTACATTTTTGACAGTTTGCCAGTTTGTTGCCCCCATTGCCTTTGATGCCATCCTGTATTCATCAGGCACAGCCATTAATGACTCTTCAGATGCCCTGATAATTGTGGGCAAAATAACTATTCCCAGGGTAAAAGAGCCAGACAAAATTGATACACCAAAACCAAAATATTTTACAAAAACAGCTAAACCAAAAAGACCAAATACTACTGAAGGAACTCCTGCTAGATTATTAACCCCAATTCTAATTATTCTCATAATCTTACCTTTACTAGCATATTCAGTCATATATATAGCTGCAAAAACACCCAGAGGCGCAGCAAAAAAAATTGAGCCCATAACAAGATAAAAGGAACCAAGAAGTGCCGGGAAAATTCCTCCCTCAGTCATACCATTTTTGGGCATGCCAAAAATAAATTCCCAGCTTATAACGCCTATTCCCTTTTGAAATATAAAATAAATTATTATAACCAGTATTGCCAGAGCTAAAAAAAGTGTAAATCCTAATAAAGAAAACACAATCTTTTGTTTCACATTTCTGCCTTTAAGATTATCACTCATTGTCCACTCACCTTCTTATTAAACCTCTGGGTAGCCATATCAGCAATAATATTAAATAATAGAGTAATTATAAACAAAATAATTGCAATACCAAATAATGCTTGATAATGTTCACTACCAACAGGTGCTTCACCCATTTCAGCAGCAATTGTTGCTGTCATAGGTCTCACAGGCTTAAGTATGTTTTTAGGTATAATTGCAGCTCCGCCTGCTACCATAAGAACTGTCATCGTTTCTCCAATTGCCCTACCCATTCCCAGCAAAATAGCTGTTACTATACCTGAAGAGGCAGTAGGAACAATTACTTTACTTATTGTTTCCCATTTAGTTCCACCTAAGGCCAGGGAAGCATCACGAAATTTTTTAGGCACTGACGTTATAGCATCTTCAGAAAGACTTACTATTGTTGGCAAGGCCATAATCCCCAGCATTATTGATGCCGTTAAAGCTGTTAAACCAGTTGGAATATTAAACAATTCTCTAATAAATGGACCAAGAATTTTCATCCCAAAAAGTCCATAAATAACAGATGGGATGCCAGCTAATAATTCAACGATTGGTTTAATAACTGTTTTATACTGAGCTGGTAATACATAAGAAATAAATATTGCTGAAGCTACTCCAAGCGGAACAGCGATAACCATCGCCCCTATTGTTACTACAAGTGAAGCAAGAATAAGAGCTAACATTCCAAAAGATGCTGGATCATAGGTAGGGTACCAATCTTTACCGAAAATCAGAGAAAAAATGCCGTTATTTTGAAATATTGGCAAACCTTCTCCAAATAAAACTATTACAATTCCAAATAAAAACAAAAGAGAAGATGAAGCAAATAAAAAAAGAAGAGCTTTTATTATCTTTTCTTTTCTCCTCCAATCCATAGTAAATAACCTCCCGGACATAAAATATTTAATGTTTTAATATAATTTAGGGGGGATATTATATCCCCCCTAAATTATATATATGTTTGTCAATTATTAGTAAAGCGGAACATAACCAACTTCTTTAGCTATCTTTTGACCTTCTGCACTAAGCACAAAGTTAACAAAGCTTGCTGTTAAACCTTCTGGCCAGCCATTAGTGAACATGAATAATGGACGGGCAATTGGAAACTGACCACTGGCAACAGTTGCGTTAG
>CAZOON010000090.1:0-6340 GCA_964581445.1 uncultured Halanaerobiales bacterium
CAGTCCATAGATGTGGGCCCTGGCCAGGTCATTTACATGAACAAAATCTCTGATACATGTTCCATCTTTAGTATCATAATCAGTTCCAAAAATGTATATTTCATCTCTTTCTCCCAGGGCTGTTTTTAAAATAAGGGGTATTAAATGGGTCTCTGGATTATGTTTTTCACCTATAAGGCCACTCTCATCTGCCCCGGAGGCATTAAAATACCGAAATATTGTATATTTTAAACCATAGGCACTGTCATAATCAGCAAGTATCTGCTCAACCATATATTTTGACCTGCCATAGGGGTTTATAGGCAAGCTGCTATTTTCTTCTTTGAGCGGTATCTCTTCTGGCTCACCATAAACGGCTGCCGTAGAAGAAAAAATGAAATATTTAATATTATTTTCCACCATGACATCCAAAAGATTAATAACCTTTTGCACGTTGTTCTTATAATATTTAGAAGGGTCTTTTACAGATTCTCCAACCTCAATAAAGGCTGCAAAATGCATAACAGCATCAATTTCATATTTCGAAAAAACTTTCCGCAACTTATCTTTATCACCGAGATCTCCATTTATAAAATTATCGACACTTACTAAATCCCTGTAACCTGTTGAAAGATTATCATAAACTATAACATTATATCCAGCCTCATCCAGGGCCTTCACCTGATGTGAACCAATATACCCTGCGCCACCTATTACCATAATGTTTTTTAGCAAAAAAATCACAACCTTACTTAATTTATATATTCCACTTTAAGTCCATTAAAATAAATTCTATAAAATCCTCTATCTCTGCTTATTAATTTATCAGCCATAGTAATGGCATGCCCCACAATAATTGCACTGTAAAGTGTCATCTCTATTATTAATATGTTTATTCCATGCTCTCGCTGCATACCAAAGACCTTCGGGTGAAGTATTTTTGAGTATAATATAAAAATCATGTAAAAACATATTTAATAAATCTATTTCAAAAAACTGTGAGGCTAATTCAGCATATACAAGTTCAGAAATAATTAATCTAGTAGTCCTGGAATACTCAGTTACTAATGAAAGCCACTTATTTTTATATTTAGGATCAGGTAGTAAAATATCTAATAAAATATTTGTATCAAGTACTATCCTCATTACCTCTCAGCTTCTCAATAATTTTGTCACTACTTGTTTTTTTATTTAAAATTCCAAAATATTTTTTTAATACCTCTTATCTATTTCCTTATATCTTTACAGTCTACAAGTAGAAAATCACAACCTTATTAGATATAATTTTCTCTTTCTTCAAACTTCTCTATATGCCGTCTATTATTATTAATATCATGCTCCTGAAGTTTAATAGTTTTTAAAATCTTTACCTGGGTTGTATTCAACTCCAGTATTGCATTTTCCACATCATCAAATCTTTTATCTATAGTATCAAATCTTTTATCTATAGTATCAAATCTTTTATCTATAGTATCAAATTTATTATTCATAAGAGAGAAACCTTCATCAATGGACATCTTTAGTTTTGCAAGCATATCAGTTAATTGCTTAATTTCATCACCCATTATGTTCACCCCCTTTATTAACCAGCATTTCGTTCTTTTAAATTCTCAATCTCATCCATATTTCTGGCAGCAATTTTATAGACAAGGCTAATATCTCTTGAGATTTTTTCAATATTTTTTTGAATTTCCTTTAAATCTATATTTAGCATGTCTTCAATATTTGCAAGAAATTTTTTCATCTGTTCATTTTCATCCTTAATGGTTTTCATATCAGTTTTTATTAAACTCATTTCATCCTTAACTGATGATAGCTCTTTTCTAAATGAAAAAATATCTTTCTTCATAAAAGAAATTTCCTCACTAAGATTCGAAACATTACCTTTCACTGATGATATTTCATCTTTCATCGATGAAACATCTTTCTTCACTATTGACAGTTCATCCTTAAACGACGATACATCACTTTTCACTATTGACAGTTCATCCTTAAACGACGATACATCACTCTTCACTGAGCTTAGATCACTTTTGATATTATCAATCTCTTTAACCTTATCCCAGATTTTAATAATTATTTCATTATTATTCATTTTAAAACCCATCCCCCATTATTATTTTTTCAATTTTATCCTTTTCTTTCTCAGAAAAACTAACAGGAAAAATCAAATTTGATAAATTTTCCTTATCATTTGCAATCTGCTCCCATTCACTTAAATTTATTTCTGATAATCTTTTTAAAACAAAATGAAACCTGTCCACAAAGTTAAGCATTTTATAGGCAACAAAATTTTTTCCTGTAAAAAATCGAAAAGTCTTATCAATCCCTTCTACTAGAGCTGGTGCATTATATGATATCCTGGCTAGATATTTGAATCTATCTCCTTTTATTAAATACTTTACATCTATGATAGCATCTGTGTTAAATGTAAATATTTTTTTTAATATAAAGTCACCCTTGAAATTAAAACCCTGTCTGTCCATAGACTGAATAAACATCTTGCTTCCAGGACGGACTGTCTTCCTACTCCTGATTTTAAAAACACCTTTGCCCAGGGGAGTAATAAGATAACCCTTTCCCTTTTCCTTTAAAAAAACTGTCATCAGTTTACCTATAAGAGTAAAATCTTCAGGACTGGATAAACTTTTATAAACCTGATAAAAATCAGCTGAAAGCTCATCTTCTACCTGGAGACTAACCCATCCTTTTCCCTGCTCTTGAGCTAAACACTGTTCCGCATATAGCAAAAAAGAAACAAGAAAAATAAGGAGTAAAAAAATAATAAATACTATCCCATTTTTATAATTACAATATAATTTAGACATGAAGTTATATATCCCCTTTTAATGTCAAAATTACTTCTGCTTATAAATATATTTTATCAAATGGAATAGTAACAAACAAGCTCAATTAATTTAAAATTTCACTTCACATATAGAGGATAATCCAGGGAGGCCTCTTCTATCTTCTTATCTTCTTTATTAAAAAGGCCCACCCTGATACGATAATCATTGCTATCCTGGAAAGGAATATCTTTAAAAAGATTATGATGGCTGTGAGAAAGCCTAACATTAAAAATATCTGATTTAGAAAGTGCTATGGTTTCTCCATTTTTTAAGACCTCAGTCTCCTGATAAAAACCATCCTCACAATTATTGTCATCCCAGATCCACTTATTTGTTATAAAAAAACTAGAATTTCCCGGGCGAAAACCATGAATAAGATCAATGAAATTGTTTTTCTCATCCCTTTTACATATAATTGAATACTGCAGTTTAACCCTGTCCACTAATATCACCTGCTCTAACAGTCGAATCAACTGACAAAAAATCACCCTTGCTTATACTGTGGTCATGTTTAAATAACTCATCCTGGACATCAGGGTCATAATCAGAGGGATTAAAAAGCCAGCGTGGATTTTTCAATACCAGATAAAGCAGGATAAAAATCATCGCCCCTGCAAATATCAAGGCAATAGCAATAACCGTATAAAAAAGAACATTCAATAACTTATCATGCCCCTTTAATGGCCAAAAACTGGCGGCAAGTACCGTTTCTATCCAGGCCAGGTAAAAACCCACCATTTGTAATGGACTTTTAATAGACTTTAAATCATTTGCCATATAGACACATCTCCTTATTTTTAATTTACATATATAAACCATAGATTAATATTATAGATATTTTTGTAAATTCCTGCCTTTTTATAATAAAAATTTTTTTCTCTGCCCTTTTAATCTTTAAAAAGCTCCAATAAATTCAGCTCCAGTCCCTGAAAAACAAAAGAGCTTGCGAGCTCTTCTTTTTTATAAGTTATTGATCTTTCTATTTCTCTATCTTTAAATAAATATATATTAAGCTCTTCTGAAAAAGGATTTACTACCCAGTATTCTTTTACTCCTCCTGACATATATAAATCCAATTTTTGAATAATATCTTTACTTCTGCTACTTTCAGAAAGAACTTCTACTACCAGAGCAGGGGTGCCCATATAAGTATCATCTTCCTTTATATTTTCCTGATCACAAATCACCAGCAAATCAGGTTGAACTACATTTGCTTCATCATCTTTATAAATAGTTATATCTAAAGGTGAATTCAAAGGTAAACAGTTTTTATCTTGAAACCAGATAAAAAATTTTGAAGATAATATCATTACTATTTTTTGATGTTTTATCTTAGGAGAAGCTAAGAAATAAATCTGACCATCTATAAATTCATATCTATTCTCACTTTCCCGGGCTATTTTCAAAAAATCTTCATAGCTAACCTTCATTCCTTCATGACTGTATGCTGATGAACCTTCATGTAGTATATAATCATCACCTTCATAAAATTTTACTAATCTGGCTGCCTTTTTACCGTTTTTACTTATTATTATATCTTCCTGCTCAAGCAGAGCAAGATATTTCCCAAAATTATTCTGGACTTCTGTACTACTTACAATCATATACTCACTCCTTATATCATTATTTAATATATTAGCTAATATAATTATATTATACCTAATATATTAAAAATAGTCAATTTTTTAGCTATTTAATATATCTCCAGCAATTCTTTAATATCTTCCCAGGTAATAGTTCCCATGGAATTGGAGTTATTTTCAATTACACTATCAAAAACCTTCTGTTTCCTTTGTTGTAATTTTAACATTTTTTCTTCAACAGTCCCATTACTTATTAATTTATAAACCATAACCTGCTTTTTCTGGCCCAATCGATGAGCACGATCGGTGGCCTGTCTTTCTACCATTGGATTCCACCAGGGGTCAACATGGATTACTATATCAGCAGCAATCAAATTTAAACCAAGTCCACCGGCTTTAAGACTAATTAAAAAAACCTTTACCTCCTGGTCATTATTAAAATGTTTTACCCGCTCCATCCTGTTTCTAGTGCTTCCATCCAGATATTCATACTTTATCTCTTTTTTTTCAAAAGAACGGCGAATCAACTTTAACATCTTAACAAATTGACTAAAAATAATTAATTTATGTCCACCTTCAATAGCATCTTCAACAAGCTCCTGTAAAGCTTCAAGTTTACCTGAGCTCTGTTTTTGACCCTCTTTACCTAAAACCAGGGAAGGGTGATTACAGATTTGTCTTAATTTAGTCAGAGCAGCTAAAACATTAATCCGGGATTTATTAAACCCCTTTTCTTTAACGGTCTGGATGATATTACTTTTAACCTCACCAAGAACAGCCTGATAGGAATCATGCTGTAATCTATTCATTTCCACAGGCTGAATATTTACAATTTTCTCCGGGAGTTCACTTAAAACTTCTTCTTTTTTTCGCCTCAAAATAAATGGTGAGACCCGTTTTTTCAATTCGATTAATTTACTCTGCTCATTTTCATTTTTGATTGGATTTAAATAATTGCGTTTGAACTGACTATAATTACCCAGATAACCTTTCATTAAAAAATCAAAGATAGACCAGAGTTCATCAACAGAATTTTCCAGGGGAGTCCCGGTCAGGGCCAGTTTCCGATCCGCTTTAATCGTTTTAATACTATTAGCCCTCAGGGTTTTGTGATTTTTAATATGCTGGGCTTCATCAAGAATACAGTAAGAAAAAGTTGCCTTATTTTTAGTAATATCCTGATAATCTCTGCTGATAATTGAATATGAAGTAATAATCAACTCATATTCATTAAAATGGGCACGCATCTCTTTTCTTTCTGCAGGGGTCCCATAATAAATCAAAAATTTTGTTTCAGGAAAAAACTTATTGACCTCATCTTCCCAGTTATAGATTAATGTCCTGGGACAGACAATTAAAGCTGGTTTTTTAGCAACAATACTTTTAAGTAAAGTTAGAGTCTGAACCGTTTTCCCCAGTCCCATATCATCTGCCAGGATACCCCCAAAGTGATATTTATATAAAAATCTTAACCAATAATATCCCTTTTTTTGATAATCGCGCAAAACATTATGAAGTCCTGCTGGAATATCTGTCTTTTGCAACAGTTTTTCCCCGCTAATATCCTGGTTCAATTCATTATAAACCTGGTTACCTTTAAAACTCAAACCAGTTTCCTCAAGTAGATTTCGATAATATAAAAGATTATAATAATTACTTTTATATCTATCATCTTTTTTATCAGCCAATTTAATTAATTCATTTATCTTTTCCTCTTTTTCATTTTCCTGGATAATATAATAACTGTTTTCCAGGTGAAGGTAGGGTTTACTCTGTTTGTTATGAGAAATCATCTCCTGTAATTCATCCCGGCTATAGGTATTACCATCTAACTCATAAAATATCTTAAATTCAAACCAGTTAATTCCTTCTCCATCTTCAAATTCAATTATGGGATTCAACTCAACGGTTTTTACCTCTATTTTATCA
>CAZOON010000091.1:0-6311 GCA_964581445.1 uncultured Halanaerobiales bacterium
TGCTCCAGCAGGTGTCTTTGTCTGGGTCTTTGCAAATACCGATATTGGAGATTTAAGTTTAATTACTATAACAGCAAACTTCCTTGACCCATTTGCCACCTTAATAGGACTGGATGGTTTTATACTCCTGGCCTTTATATTAGGACTCCCAGCAAATGAAATTGTAATACCCATCCTGGTAATGAGTTATCTGGCTACTGGAGCCATGCTGGAACCAGATAGTACTGAAGCCCTGGGAAATATATTAATATCTAATGGCTGGACCTGGGTAACTGCCCTGGCAACAATGCTGTTTTCTTTACTTCATTTCCCCTGTGGCACAACCTTACTAACTATAAAAAAGGAAACAAATAATCTCAATTGGACTATTTTTGCCGCTCTTATGCCCCTGTTAATCGCAATATTGCTAAACTTTATAGTTGTACAATTAATATATCTTTTTTAATTTCTATAATCCTGAAAATCTTTTTGTAGATCTACTCTATCCTGAAAAAAATCTACCAGCTTTGTAATGGCATCAACCGTTTCTTTTGAAAGATAATGTTCCATGGCCTCCGCTTCATCTTCCCTATTACATTTACTTCCAATCACCTGTAAAAACTTACGTAATGTGGAATTTCTTCTAACTAAATATTTCCCCAGAATAAATCCCTTTTTAGTTAATTCAATATTTTTATAACGCTGATAATCAAGATAACCCTTTTCATCAAGTTTATTAACAGCTTTATTAACTGAAGGTAAGGAGACATCAAGTTTGTGGGCAACATCTGTAATTCTTACATATCCTTGCTGGTCAAGGAAACGATATATCTCTTCTAGATAATCTTCAAGGCTGGGTGATAACATGATATCTCCTTTTTACTTACAATTAAAATATTGTTAATAAATCTCAAAAAATTATTCTATTAATATAATATATTCAGATAATAATATATTATGAAAATCAACCCTCATCATCAAATGCTAATAAAATAACTCGTTCTTTTCTCTGATTGTTTATTACATCTTCCAGTTTTTTAATATCATCTATTTCACTTTCAGATAATGCAGAAAATTGGTATCCATTGATACTCATTTTATCCCCCCTTTTTTTATTTTCATTAATATTATTCCTATCTCATAGAATAATATTATAATTATAAAAGGAGGAATATTTATGGATATTGAAGCTAAGGTATTTGATTTTGATCTGGTAAATGATATCTCAAGAAATCAACTTGAACAACATTATCAATTATATCTAGGGTATATAAAACTTCACGAATTATATTTCGGAAACCTGGCAAAAAGTAATGAAAAACCATCCCGAACCCTGCTCAGATTACTGGAAAGAGATTTCGGTACTTATAATAATTGGGCAGAAGATTTTTTTCGCTGTGGTGTAGCAGCCCGGGGATGGGCAATTTTAAGTTTTGATTTTCGTGATTTAAGGCTTCATAATATAATGCAGGGTGCACATAATGAAGGCAGTATCTGGCAGGCACGCCCCCTCTTAGTTCTTGATGTATATGAACATGCCTATCTAATTGATTTTGGTATAGATAGAAAAAAATACCTGAATATATTTTTTGAAAATATTAACTGGATGATAGTAAATAGAAGGGTAGAATACTTATATCCATATTTATAGAATTTATAGAAAAAATTATCTCTCTATTCCTTCTCTGGCAATAATACCCTGTGTATAATAATGTTTAATCTCTTTCATCTCGGTAACCAGGTCAGCCATTTCTATCAATTTTTTATCTGCATATCTACCTGTAAGCACTATTTCTACATTATCTGCCCTTTTTTCTATCATTTCTAGCAATTCATCATTAGTAAAAAGATTAAAATATACAGCAATACTGACCTCATCCATAATAACAAGTTCATAATCACCAGATTTTATAATTTTCTCCATCTCTTTCAGACCCGCTCTGGCTGCTTCAATATCTTCCTTAGTGGGATCTTTTTCAATAAAACAATCCAGACCATATTGTTTTACTGTGATTTCTGGGATATTATTAAGTACTCTTATTTCATTATACTTCATACCTTTTACAAACTGTCCAATAAAAACATTCATCCCGGCTCCTGCAGCTCTTACAGCCAGGCCAATTGCAGCAGTAGTCTTTCCCTTTCCATTTCCAGTATAAACCTGAAGCATACCATCCATTTTATCACCTCTTAATTATCATTTTCTTTTTTTAAAGCAAAACTTAGTTTATCTATATTAAGATTTTTAATTATATCCATTACATTTATCACCCTTTGAAATGGAACCTCTTTATCAGCATATATTATTATACCATTTTTATTTATTTCAGGCTTATTTTGTTTTAATTTGTTCTTTAAAGAATTTAAATCAATTTCTATATTATTGAAACTTAAATCCCCATTTTTATCCAGATAAACAGAGACACTTTCTTCTATCTTTGTACCTGTACTATCTGTATCTGGCAAAGCAATATCAGTCTTTACCTCTCTTAAAGTTAAAGTAGAGGAAACAATAAAAAATATTAAAAGCAAAAAAACAACATCTATTAATGGCGCCATATTTTGCTCCATACTTCGTTTTTTTACCCGATATTTCACTTTAAAAACCAACTTTCTTTATAAAATTAATCAATTCGATCTGCCTTTTTTCTGTATGTAAAGTCATAAATTCTATTTTATTAATAAAATAGTGATAGGCAGCAAGAGAGGGTAAAGAAATGACCAGACCAACAGCAGTTGTAATTAAGGCCTCTGAAATACCTCCTGCAAGTTGCTGGGGGTCACCATTATATGAAAGAACTTCAAAGGTTTTAATCATTCCTGTTACCGTTCCCAGCAAACCAAGAGTAGGACTTATGCTGGCTATGAAATGTAAAACCCCCAATCTTTTTTCAAGCAAAGGAAATTCTTCAAGCTCTACTTCTTCCATCTCTTTTTCCATTTCATCTGGACCCGATTTATAATTCTCTATTCCCTTCTTAAGAATTTTAGCAATAGGTCCATTTATTACATTAAGAAGGGCTTTAGCTTCTTCCATTTTATTGTTTTTTAAAGATATTTTTATATCTTTCATTAATTTATCAGAAATTTGTTTTGAAATCCTAATATAGACAAAAAATCTTTCCAGTATAATTGTCAATGATATCAATGAAAAAATTAATAAAGGATAGATAATAATTCCACCCTTATCAATAAGTCCTGTCATAATTCACCTCTTATTAATTAGAAATTTTAAAACTAATAGGAACAATGATAATAGACTCTACTGTCTTTTTATCCTTTTTCCCGGGACTAAATTTCCACTCTTTAACTGCCTTAAGTGCCGCATTATCCATTTTTTCAAATCCCGATGACTTAATAATTTCTAGCTCTTTAACTTTTCCTTGAATATCAATTAAAACCTTTAATTTAAGCTGTCCCTCAACCTCTCTTTTTCTTAATTCATCAGGATATTCAGGCTTAACAAATGAAGATATTCCTGGCAACTGATATCCCTCTTTATTCGCAATTTTACTGAAATCAACCCTTTCAATTTTCTTTTTTATTTCTTTTTTTGAAATATTTTTAACTGTATTCTTCTTAATTTCATTACTTTTTTTAATTTCATTATTTTCAATTTGTTTTTGAGGTGGCTTTTTAACACTTTTATTTATCTTAGAGCTTTTTTCTTTAATATAATCTTTTTCTGGTTTATAATTACTCTTCATTTTTAATAATTCAGCCATATTAGGCTGGAATTTATTATTTTTGACTTTTTCTACTTCTTTTTCTACAATCTCTTCTGTTTCTTCTGATTTTTCTGGCTCTTTATTTATTTCAGGTGGTACGGGTTCGGGTACTTCAGGTACTTCAGGTACTTCAGACATTATTTCATCCTGGGGTTTTTGAGGTATAATTTCAGGCTCAGGCTCAGTTTCAGTTTCTACAGGTATTTTTTCAGCTTCGTTTTTTTCAATTTTTTCATCTTTTTCATCTTTTTCGCTTTCATTATTCTCATTTAATTTATTAGTATATTTTTCTTGCAATTTTTTAACTACTTCTTTAGGTTTCTCAGGCTTAACTTCTAATTTTTTTTCTTCCTTTGCCTTTTTTACTACTTCCTTTTTTTCAATTGGAGCAGGGGAAGGGGATGGCTCTGCCTTTACTATTTCTTTAACAGTAATGCTTAATATCTTTTCAGAAATATTTTCTTCTTTTATTTCATAATCAAAATTAATATTTTGCAAAAGAAATATGTGTATTAACAAAGCAATGAAAAAGCTTATATAGAAATTTTTATTAGCTCTTTTTTTCATCTTCCATCCCCCCAATCAACAAATCAAAAGCTTTCCTTAAATATCTGTACTAAATTCAAACATGTAATTCCTTTCAGGCATTGGATATCCATTTAATACCTGATATTCTTCATCTGTAAGATTATTAACCTTAAATGATAGCTCAACTTCTCTGCCAGCAAGCTCTACCTGACTGGCCAATCTTAAATTAAGGACCTGATAATCTTCCATATTATCCGGTCTATCTTTTAGGAATTTTGCATTTAAAGAGGCCATAAAGTTTTCCTTCTGATAATTTAAAGCTGCAACGATATCATTTTTAGCAGCCAATTGATCTCCACTATCATCATCAGTTGAATCAAGATAAGTATGATTAAAACTAAGTGTTATTTCATCATTCAATTCTTTTGTCAAATTTAATTCAAATCCATTTGTACTTGCACTATCAAGGTTATATGGCTCCCAGACAAAATCAAGATCAGGGTCAGCCCATTCAATTAAATCACTTGTTTTGCGATTAAAATAGGCAAATTCTCCATTAAATAATTCTCCATTATAATTAAAACCAAGTTCATAGGCATTGGAGCTTTCTGGTTTTAAATCAGTATTTCCCTGGCCAAATGGTCCAACAAAATATAAATCATTAAAAGTAGGAGTACTGTAAGCTTTTCCATAAGAAACCTTCAAATTTAAAACTGGACTAAGTTTAATCACAGAGCCTACCATGGGACTAATCTCTGTACCAAATAATTCATGATTATCCAGTCTTCCGCCTAAGCTTAATTTAACCTTATCATTTAATTTATAATTATCATTTAAATAAACTGCTTCTTTCATTATTTCATGTTGATTATTATTGGTACTATCTATTTTATTTTTACTCACATCAAAACCATATGTAAATGTATGGTCTCCCATATATTGTGTCCTTTTGCCATTTAAATTAATTTTATCTGTTTTATGTTCAGAATGAGTAAAAGAATCGGGGTCATCATAAACATTTTTATGTTTGTTAAAATAAAAACCCAATTCTGTATCAATACTTTCACAGCTTTTTTGCCATTGAACATTAATTATTGTATCATCATCCTGTTGACTGGCATTAGGAGTTGGCCAGGCTGTACTACCAGGGGTATTAATATCTTTTTTATTATTATGAAAAGACACATTAAGGTCTGTGTTATTTTCTAATTCATAAGAAAATTTCATAAAAAGATTATCATGTTTTGATTCACTATGATCCCTGTAACCATCAGATTTTGTAGTAGTAAAAACAGTATTATAAGTTATTTTATCCTGAGAGCCACTAAAGCTAAAAGAAGTCATTCCGGTATTAAATGAACCCATACTATATTTCAGGTTAAATAAAGGTTTTTTACTTCCATCTTTAGTAATAATATTCAAAACTCCACCAAGGGCATTGGCCCCATACAAAGCAGATGCTGGCCCTTTAAGAATTTCTATTCTTTCTATTTGATCAGTATTAATCATACTCAGATCAGCAACACCATTCTGGTGACTATTTAGAACCTGACCATCTACAAGAACTAATACCTGTCTGGACATAGACCCTCTAATACTAACCGTTTTTTGAGCACTAACAGAACCGTAATTATTTATAAAAATTCCAGATTTATTATTTAAAACCTCTGCTATACTTACTGCATCCATATTATTCAACTCTTCTCTATCGATAAGTTCCACACTTACCGGGACATCCTTCAATTTTTCTGGATAACGAGAAGCGATAACAACTATCTCTTCAATAGTAAAAACATTTTCACCTTCTGCACTTACTAAAGCTGGTATTAAAAAAGTAAGCAATAATAAAGAAAAAACAAATATACTAATTATTTTTTTCATTACTTTCTCCTCCTTGTGTAATTTAAAATATTAAAATTAAAATTTTCTACAAATATGATTGTTTTTAAAAATTCACCTCCAATTCAAATAAATCAAGGCTACCCTCACAATGTAAAGGTAGCCTTGATTATAGAAGTAAATTAATTGAAATAAAAAAGCCGCTTTACGCGACGTATAGCAGCTAAATATACATAT
>CAZOON010000092.1:0-1646 GCA_964581445.1 uncultured Halanaerobiales bacterium
GCATCCTGAAGCATTTATTTTTGTATTTTTCTTTGGAGTATTTGTTTCACTTATTTCAAGTATATTACCTGCCTACTGGGCAGCCAGTAAAGACCCTGTGGAAGCTATCTATCATCGTTAGAAAGGGTGATAAAATTGACTTATCTTTTTAAGATTGCCTTTAAAAATATTTACAGACATAAACTAAGAACCCTGGTTTCAATAATTGCTATTGCTTTTTCAGTTATGATAGTTGTTTTTGCCAGAGGTTTTATTGTAGGCATGATTGATTCCTTTTTTGCTGATCACATTCAATATAATTCAGGCCATATAAAAATTATCAATAAGGAATATGAACAACAGGAAAGATTGTTAGCCCTTAATTATCCTGTAAATGGATTTAATAATCAGGGTGTTAATAATATGATTATTCAATTAGAAAAAATCGAAAATGTAGATATGGTTATTCCCCGGATAAAATTTGGAGCAATGAGTACTACAGAAGAAGATTTTCATACAATGATGGGTTGGGGTGTTAATCCAGAAAAAGAAACTCAATTTACAAATATAGAAAAGAATATTATTGAAGGTAGGATGATTGAGCCTAAAAAAATGGAAGTTATTCTGGGTGAACAATTACTGAGAAAATTAGATAAAAATGTTGGAGATAAAATAACTTTTTTATATAACACATCTTATAATTCTTTAAAGGGAGCTACCTTTAAAGTTGTTGGTAAGGTAAGAAGTGGTTTGAAGATGCTGGATGAAACTGTTTTTTATTTACCATTAAAACAGGCCCAGAGATTATTATATATGGATGAACAGGTTACTGAACTTTTGTTAGTTACTCCTAATAGGTCAATGGCTAAAAAAGTTTTGCCTCAAATCAAAGATATTTTAAATAAGAATAATCCTGGAAAATATTTAGCACTTAGTTACCGGGAAACAAGTGATATATTACCATTTATGGAAATTGCAAAATTAATTTATAATCAAATATATATATTCCTTGTTTTACTGGCCAGCTTTGTAGTAATAAACACCATGATGATGATTGTAAAGGAAAGAACCAGAGAAATTGGAATGATGTCAGCTCTTGGACTTGAAAGTAATAAAATATTACAATTGTTTATGATTGAAGGTGCAATTATGGGAATTGTAGGAAGTTTTTTAGGAGCCTTAAGTGGAGGAATTTTAGTTTCTTTTCTCGCAACTAAAGGAATAAACTTTTCCCATGCAATTTCAGGTATGAGTTCAGAAATATTATTTAACTCAACTATTTATCCGGTTTCTTCAACAGGGAATGTAATATTTGCCTTTATTTTAGGAATAATCATTGTCACCATTGCCGCTATGTTTCCAGCACGTAAAGCTGCGAGACTTGAACCAACCGAGGCCTTGAGAAAAGTATAATGTAAAATAAAAAAAGTCGCCTGGTATATATCAGGCGACTCAATCAAGGAAGCACAAAGTGCGTGCCTGATTAATTATAATATATCTTGATATTTTTTTCAACAAAAAATGACATTTTTTTTTAAAATATAAAATTTTTTATAGTTTTTATTAATAGCTCAATATTTTTCTCTGGAGCAACAATGTGAATTAAATCTGGATTAAATTCATCAGGTGTAAAACTAAATAATCTATATTTTCAGATTAAAAATAGC
>CAZOON010000092.1:1746-6293 GCA_964581445.1 uncultured Halanaerobiales bacterium
AAAAATAGCAATTTCTCATATTTTCCTTCAGGTTTTTAAATTTTATTTATAAATTTTTGAAGGAATTTTTACTTTTATGTAGAAATTAAATAATAATGATAAAAGTTATTATTAACAATAAATTTAGGAATGAAGTGGTATTTATGTCAATCGATATTATGCTTACTTTAGGTGTATTGTTAATAACTATTATTTTATTTGTTATTGAAGCATTTCGGGTTGATGTAATAGCAATAATTATTATGATTAGTCTTAGTTGGCTTGGTTTAGTTAATCCCATGGAGGCATTTTCAGGTTTTTCCAGTAATGCTGTAATTTCAATAATTGCTGTAATGATTATGGGTTATGGTATCGACAGGTCAGGCATAATGAAGAAATTTACTATTCCAATTATTAATTTTGCTGGTAAAAGTGAAAAACGTCTCATAGGTACAGTATCTGCTGCTGTTGGAATAAGTTCTGCTTTTATGCAAAATATAGGGGCCACCGCTTTATTTTTACCGGCAGTTATGAGAATATCAAAAAAAATAAATATCCCGTTATCTCGTTTGTTAATGCCAATAGGTTTTGCTGCAATATTAGGTGGTACTCTAACTATGGTTGCTTCAGGGCCTTTAATAATACTCAATGATTTATTAATTCAGGGTGGAGAAAAAGCATTTAATCTATTCAGTGTTACCCCACTTGGATTACTTTTATTATTTAGTGGGATTATGTATTTTTTATTATTTGGCAAAAAAATATTGCCATATGTTGAAAGCAGGGATAATGTACAAAATAATAAAAAAAATTTAGCTGAAACATTGGCCTTACCAACTAGTATGTACTCCTGTCAAATAAATGCTGATAGTACTTTATGTGGAGAAACACGAGAATCATCGAAATTATGGGATAAATACCACCTAAATTTATTGGCTTTAACCGAAAAAAATGAAATAGTTTATGCTCCCTGGCGTTTTACAAGATTTGCAGAAGGACAGAGCCTTATATTAATGGGTAGAGAAGAAAATATAATAAAATTTGCACATGATTACAAGCTTATATATGAAAAAGGCCTGTTAAATTCAAAAAAATATAATTTATTAAAAAATAGTAGATTTGCTGAAATTATTATTTCGCCATTTTCAAATATTGCTGGTAAAACATTAAGAGAAATTTCATTAAGGAAAAATTACGCTATTAATCCTGTTTCTTTGCTGAGAGGAGGTGAAGAGACCAGAGGAGATTTTTCTGATCTTGAACTTCAATCAGGTGATACATTAATTGTCCATGGATTAATAGATAATTTAAAATCTCTTAATGAAAATGGAGATTTTGTACTTGTAACATCATTAGAAGATAAAAATAATACTAATAATAAACCTATTATTGCAATATCAAGTTTTTTAATAGCTTTAATTCTTGTATTATCTGGTATAAAACTATCTCTTGCTTTATTTACTGGTGCTTTATTAATGATACTTACTGGTGTAGTAACTCCTGATGAGATATATAAGGCTGTCGATTGGAGGACTGTATTTTTATTATCTGGTCTAATTCCACTGGGAATTGCCATGGAAAAAACAGGTGCTGCTGCCTTTTTGGCCAATAAATTAATGCTAATGATGCAGGGGAGCCATGTTATTTTCTTGTTATTGGCTATTGCTATCTTATCAACTGTTTTTACATTGTTTATGTCAAATGTTGCTGCTACAGTTGTTTTAGTGCCTCTGGTAATGATTATGGGAAAAGAGATAGGTATTAATCCCAGGGGACTTGCCTTATTAGTCGCTGTAACTGCTTCTAATTCTTTTGTTTTGCCCACACATCAGGTTAATGCCTTATTAATGTCACCTGGTGGTTATCATAACAAGGATTATTTAAAAGCTGGAGGTATTTTAACATTTATTTTTATAATAATTGTAGTAGGGTTTATTTATTTATATTATATTTAGGAGGTTGAGAAATGTTAGTAAAACAATATTTTGTTGAAGATTTGGCTCACAGTTCATATATTCTTGCTGGTGATGAAACTTGTGCTATAATTGACCCTCGTCGTGATATTCAATTATACATTGATGAAGCGAAAAAATTAGGAGTAGAAATAACTCATATTTTAGAAACACATTTACATGCTGATTTTGTTTCAGGACATATTGATCTTGCTAAAGAAACAGATGCAACAATTTACATGCCAGAATCGGCAAATTCTTCTTTTGAGCATATAGGTTTAAAAGAAGGGGATAAATTTAAGATTGAAGATATGGAAATAAGTATACTGGAAACACCTGGTCATACACCTGAACATATTTCATATCTTGTAAAAGACCTCTCAAGAGGTGATGAGCCAGTAAGTGTATTTTGTGGTGATACTTTATTTATTGGTGATGTTGGTAGACCGGATTTATTTCCCGGTAGAGCAGAAGAATTAGCTAAAAAATTATTTAATAGTCTACACAACAAATTACTCAAACTACCTGATTTCTGTGAAGTATACCCGGCTCATGGTGCTGGTTCATTATGTGGGCGTGCCATGGGAGCAAAAAGAACCAGTACAATTGGTTATGAAAAAAAATACAATGAAGTATTGCAAATAAAAGATAAAAATGAGTTTATTAAAGAATTAACTGTTGATATGCCTCCAGCCCCAGATCATTTTAGTAGATGTAGTGCTATTAATGCTAAAGGTCCTACTTCTTTTGAAGATTTACCTGAAATGAAAATAATGCCTGCTGAAGAATTTAATAATGCTTATGATAATGATGTTATCGTTCTGGATGTAAGGGCTTATGATGCCTTTGGTGGACAATTTATTCCAAAATCTTTAAATATTGATTTTGGAGGTAATCTCCCTACATTTGCAGGCTGGGTAATTCCACCAGATAAAGATATTTTAATTGTTGCAGAAAATGAAGAACAAGCTAAAGAAACTGCTATAATATTAAGAAGGGTGGGACTGGATAATATTATTGGCTATCTTGAAGGTGGTTTATATCAATGGTCAAATAATGCCTATGATGTAGATCATATTAAACAGATTTCAGTTAATAATTTAAAAGTTTTACTTGAAGAAAATGATAATATTCAGCTTATAGATGTACGTGCACCTGGAGAATATGCAGAAAATCATATCCATAATGCAATAAATATTCCAGCACCTGATCTTAGAAATAAATATAAGTTACTGAATGAAAATAAAGAATATGTATTAACCTGTAACTCCGGTCATCGTTCAAGTTTGGCTGCCAGTATTATTAAACAAAATGGTATTTATAATGTATCAAACCTTGCCGGAGGTATGATCGCTTTCAATAAAAAAAATAGTTAAGTTATCAAGATAAGTATTGCCGCTTTACTAAAACATTTATAAATTTAGTTTAGCGGCAATTATATATCTTTAAAAGGAGGTATTAATAATGAATATTTTTATTCTTGATAATTGGTCACCTTATGTAGTTGGTATATGTATAGGAATATTGAGTTGGTTTACATTTCTCATTTCAGATAAAGCCCTTGGTGCTTCTACTGCATTTGCCAGAACAAGTGGAATGCTGGAAAAATTAATAAAAGGAAACAAAGTAGAAGATAGAGAATATTACAAATTATTTAAACCTGAAATAGATTGGGAATGGATGCTAGTATTAGGTGTAATTATTGGCTCATTTATTTCTGCTAAATTATCAGGAAATTTTAATATTGAATTTGTTCCAGAATACTGGTCTTTACATTTTGGAGATACCCCTATTTTGAGATTGTTTACTGCATTAATTGGTGGTTTTTTTATGGGACTTGGTGCCAGGTGGGCTGGAGGTTGTACAAGTGGTCATGGTATTAGTGGAACTTTACAATTAGCTGTTAGTAGCTGGATTGCTGTTATTTTCTTTTTTATTGGCGGAATATTTACTGCTACTTTGCTTTATTAATATAAACATTTATAAATAATTTAAAGTGAGGTGAGAAAAATTAAAATGAAAAAGAATTTTCAGCTGATATTGGGTCTTTTAACAGGAATTGTTTTTGGATTTTTACTCCAAAAAGGTGGAGTTACTGAATATAATGTTTTAATCGGTCAATTATTATTAAAAGATTTTACAGTTATTAAAATTATTATTACTGCAATAATTACTGGAATGATTGGAATATATTATTTGAAATCAAAAGGAAAAGTTAAATTACACCCCAAACCTGGTTCTCCCGCTTCAGTTATAATTGGTGGTTTATTATTTGGTATAGGATTTGGTCTTCTTGGTTATTGTCCTGGAACAGTGGCAGGGGCTGTAGGACAGGGTAAACTTGATGCATTATTTGGTGGTGTAATTGGTATTATACTTGGAGCTGGATTTTTTTCATATATTTATCCATCTGTTAAAATAATTTTTATAGATAAAGGAAAATTTAAAAAATTAACTTTTCCAGAACTCTTTAAAATAAAAGCATGGAAATTAGTAATTACTTTTTCTATTATTCTATTTTTAGTCCTGGTATGGATAGAAATCGAGGGTTTTTAAATGATTCTGGAGATATTATCAAAGGTTTCTCTTTTTATTAGTTTACTGGGAATTTTAGTA
>CAZOON010000093.1:0-6254 GCA_964581445.1 uncultured Halanaerobiales bacterium
AGTTTCGTGTGTTTTTAGTTTTTGGGAACAGAAATAACAATTTGAAATTAATTTATAAATAGAGTTTTGCCAAGATGGTTTGACTATTTGACAAAAAAATGTGATAGTGAATGAGCAAGCATTTTTGATGGCTGAAGAGGGAGAGCAAGCAAAATGAAAATTTCTAAATTGAATAATCTAAATTCTAAATTATTATACTTGCTTTGAGCGTAGTATTTGGATCTATTTGGATAATATGGGTTTATCAAAAAAGGATGTGTCTTATGGATTTTATTCTAATGATGATTGTGGTTATAGAAATGACATCGGTTAATTTGTACGGGTCTTATATCTGTTCGAAAAAAAGATATTCAAACATTGTTATATTGATCACTTTATTGGTATTTACAGTTTGCTTATTTTTAATAATGTTATTTATTTTGCAACATGTACCGAATAATGGGAATGGAAACGGTCTCATTATGCTAACCGGATTCCTATATTTAATCCCCTTAAGCCTTTTGTATGACCAATCCATAAAATATACACTTGCTATTATGTGTTCTGGCTGGATTTATACTGTTTTTGCATTCTCTTTGTCTATAAGATTAGGGTATTTGCTTAATGAGCAGTGGTTTGAAATTTCTGTTGTGCTTTTCCAAACGCTATTCTATATCATTACGCTTCCACATTTCCTATTTTTTTTAAAAAATAAATTTGCTAATTTAATTCAAAATGTAGGAGATAAAACGCTGACCAATCTATTGCAATTTGGTACATTATGGTTTATGACGGCTGTGCTGATTAATTATATCTTTGTTGTTGGAGGATCAGCTGCTTTAAAAATGACTGTTACAATACTTCTAATGTTTAGTGGTGTAGTGTCATTTAAACTATTTTATTCTTTGGCTATTATCAGCCAAACTGCAACAGAATTAATCGAACAAAAAAAGATAGATCATCTGACCAAATCAAAGAATCGCCATGGATTAAGAGAAGATGCTCAACAAATGATTGATAATAAAACAGAATTCTCAATCATTTTTATTGATTTGGATAATTTCAAATCAATCAATGATGAATATGGCCATTTTACAGGAGACGAATATCTGATTAAATTTGTGAAAACAGTGCAAAAATTATTTAAAGATTATGGTTGCCTTTATCGAATGTCAGGAGATGAATTCGTGTTCCTTTATAAAGGAGGGTGTGTTAGTGATTTTTGCAATATGATAGAATTTGGAATAGTCTTTAAATGTCAAAACAAAATTGAATTTAAAGGTTTGAGTTTAGGATGTGCTTCTTTTCCTCAAGATGGCAATGAGCTAACTACATTAATGAAGATTGCAGACTTCAACATGTATCAAATGAAGAAGTATAAACATAAAAAGTTTTATAAACCTTAGATAAGATATAGATAGTTAATCAAATCGTTCTAAAACTATTAATGAATTTCATTAATAAACATGGTTTTTAAGAAAGTCGGGCAAAGTACTATGATGTCCTTGACTTGGCTCATACAACTATGAATTATGAGTTCTTCATAAATTTGGTATCAAAATTGTTGGTAGAATCAGAAAAACTTTGGCTATCAGTATTAAATTAAGAAGCAAAATCTGTAATTGATATAAACTTATTTTTATTTAAGATATTAAGAATAGGAAAAAAGGCAGGGTTAATAAAGATAGTAGTGTAGTTAAAAATATTCCTTCAGCAGCAAATTTATAATTTCCCCCGTATTTTTCAGCAAATACTACTCCATTGGCAGCAGCTGGCATGGCCAGTAGCAATATAGATATATTTTCAATTATTGCTTTAAATTCAACCTGGGTAAAGAAAAGAAAGGCCAGAAAAGGTATTATTAATAGTCTTAAGCTACTCAATAAAAGTAGAGTTTTATCTTTGAATATTTCTCTCAACTTAACCTGTGCAAGCGAGGCTCCAATAATTAACATAGATAAAGGTACTGTCATATCACCCAGTGATTTCAATGCACCGGATATTGCAAGCGGCAATTTTATTCCTGTAAAAAAAAGAAAAAATCCAATTCCTATGGCTATTACTCCATTATTATTAAATATTTTCTTCCAGGGTAGTTTTTCTTTGCCTTTATCTTTAATAAACATATGTACCCCATATGTCCACATTAAAAGATTAAAAATAAAAACATTTATGATTACAAACACAATACCATTTTCTGGATAGATAGAATTAATTATTGGTATTCCCATGTAGCCAACATTTGCAAAAAGCAAGAGAAATTTAAAAACAGTTTTTTTATCTGTAGATATAGGAAAATAATATGTAATTAATTTACTTAATCCTATCATTATTAGATAAAATATAGCATTGATTAAGGTGAAGGTTTTAATATCTGATATTATATTTTCATTTATTTCCATCATCATTGAGGATATAATCATTGCTGGTAGAATTAGGTCCATTAATAATTCTGTAAGTCCACGATTAATTTCATCAGTAATAATATTTGTTTTATTTAATATATAACCAGTAAAAATAATTATAAAAAGTGTAGCAATTTGATTTAATAAAACTTGAAACTCCATTATTATCACCTATCTTCAAAGTAATTATAACAATTCTATCATGTATATTCTCAGGATGTCAATTTGTCAGAAAGATTCAGCATTAAACATGCAAATGTGCATTGATAATCATATCACATATCATAATAAGAAAAATATATAAATTCAAACAAAGATATTATTATTGTTTTGGGTTTTTAATGCAAAAATACTTAAAAAGGAATAAAAAGCTTCGGAATAGATTAAAAAAGCACGATAATTTAATAAAAAGGAAAAAAATATAAATTTTTTAATTTTAATATTGACTAAATTCAGAATATATTGTATAATAAAAGTGAAATAAGCTACAAGCGGATTTTATTTTTGGAGTTTCTAGAGAAATTTTTCACAACAAAAGGGGGTATTTTTTATGAGTGGATCTACTTTTATGGAAAGGGCTCATACTATACAGGAAACATACGGTTATATTCCTGAACATGAAATCAGTAAACTCGCTGAAGAATTTGATATGCCCAGGGCAAAGGTTTATGGTGTAATAAGGTTTTACTCGATGTTTTATACAGAGCCGACTGGTAAATATATAATTAGAGTTTGTAATAGTCTTTCCTGTCATGTTAATCATTCTGAAGATATTGTTCAAACAATAAAAGATTATCTGGGACTTGAAAAAGGTGGTACAACAAAAAATAAGATGTTTACTCTGGAGGTTGTTGAGTGTCTTGGTTATTGTGGAGAAGGTCCGGTAATGATGGTTGATGATCAAGTATATAAACACCTCAGTAAAGAAAAAGTCTTTGATATTCTCAAAAATTGTGTGTGAAAGGAGGAGTATAAAAGATGAAAGAAACTATCTTTTTAAAAGGTGAAGGATTGAAAAATATTGAAAGCTATGATTTTTCAGCTTTGAAAAAGGTCCTTAAGATAGATAGAAATAAACTGGTTAAAGAAATTAAAAATTCAGGTTTGAAGGGTCGTGGTGGAGCCGGTTTTCCTACAGGTTTGAAATGGGAGATTGCTTTAAACAAAAATGCTGATAATAAATACTTTATTTGTAATGCAGATGAAGGTGAACCCGGGACATTTAAAGACAGATATTTATTAGAAAATAGACCATTAAAGGTTCTTGAGGGGATTCTTATTGGAGCTTATGCGGTAGGGGCTAATGAAGGATATATATATATACGAGGTGAGTATGCAAACCCAATAAGTATATTTAAAAAAATAATTAAAGATGCCAGGAAATTACAGGTACTTGGTGAGGATATTTTTAATAGTGGATTTAATTTTGATTTACATCTAGTCAAAGGGGCAGGTGCCTATGTATGTGGAGATGAAACTTCATTAATTAATTCCATAGAAGGAGAAAGAGGAAGGTCTCGCTTGACTCCTCCTTATCCTATTGATAACGGTCTTTTTGGAAAACCAACAGTAGTTAATAATGTGGAAACACTTGCTGCATGTGCTGAAATAATAGAACAGGGATCTGAAAAATATGCTTCTCTGGGAACTGATAAAAGTAAGGGAACTAAGTTAATATGTTTAAGTGGAGATGTTAATGAACCCGGTGTTTATGAGCTTGAATTTGGTTCTCTGACACTAAAAGAAATAATCTATGATTTAGGAAAAGGAGTAAAAGATAATAAAGAGATAAAATTTATTGTACCTGGGGGCATTTCTACTGCAGTTTTAAGTAAAGATGAGCTGGATATAAGTTATTCTTATGAAGATATTGAAAGTGCCGGAAGTAGTCTGGGTTCAGGTGCTATCATAGTTATTTCAGAAGCACATGATTTATTTGATATTATGGCAAATGTAAGTAAATTTTATGTAGATGAAACATGTGGTACCTGTTTTTCCTGTAGAGAAGGTAATAAACAGTTATTTCATATTCTAAAAAAAGCAGATAAAACAGGTGGATTAAAAGATATTGATTTAGAGATTATTAATGATCTGGGTAAAACTATTTCACTTTCGGCTCGTTGTGGTCTTGGTCAGACTTCAGCCAGTTTAATTACTTCGGTGATATCTAAGTTTAAAGATGAATTGATGGTAAGGGGGGATAAGAAATGTTAAATGTTATTATTGATGGCTTAAAGCTTGAAGTTGAAGAAGGAAAAACTATACTTGAGGCTGCCAGAGAGGCCCATATTAATATACCTACTCTCTGCTACTCAGAAGAGTTATCAATATATGGTGGTTGCAGGTTGTGTGTTGTTGAAATTGAGGGTGAAAACTTATTACAACCTTCCTGTGCTACAAAAGTGAAAGAAGGAATGAATATAAAAACACATTCCCCAAAGGTCGTAGAAGTCAGAAAAAATATTTTTGAACTATTAATTGCTTCACATGATATTAGCTGTGATTTAAATTGTTTGACATGTAGTAGATCAGATAATTGTGAATTAAAAAAAGTAGCAGAAGATATTGGCATAGACAGGGTGAGATTAGATTCTATTGACAAGGATTATGAAGAAGACCATTCTAGTTATGCAATTGTTCGTGAACCCAATAAATGTATTGCCTGTGGGAGATGTATAAGAAAGTGTGAAGAAGTTCAGGGTATAGGTATTTTTACAATGGCAAATAGAGGACCGGAAACGCTTGTTACAACATTCCAGAATAAAGGAATGGCAAATGTAGAATGTACTAATTGTGGTCAATGTATTCTTGAATGTCCAACCGGTGCATTACATGAAGTATATGAATATGATAAGGTGTGGGATGTAATTAATGATGATTCAAAGCATGTTTTAGTGCAAACAGCACCTGCTGTGAGAGTTGCTATTTCTGAGCCTTTTGGAGATGAACCTGGTACAATTGCAACAGGTCAAATGGTTGCCGCACTAAAAAGGCTTGGATTTGATAGTGTATTTGATACAAATTTTACTGCAGATTTGACAATTATGGAAGAAGGAACTGAGCTTGTAGAAAGGGTTAAAAATAATGAGGACCTTCCTGTTTTTACTTCATGTAGTCCAGGATGGATAAAATTTATTGAACATTTTTATCCAGAATATTTAAATCATGTATCTTCAGCAAAATCTCCACAGCAAATGTTTGGAGCGTTAGCAAAAACCTATTATGCAGAAAAAAACAATATATCAAAAGAAGATATTGTCTGTGTTTCCATCATGCCCTGTACAGCAAAAAAGTTTGAGGCCAGAAGACCGGAAATGGGTGATGATGTAGACTATGTTTTAACTACCCGTGAACTGGCAAAAATGATTAAACAGGCTGGTATAGATATGACGAGATTAGAGGAAGAAGAATATGATAAATTAATGGGTGTATCTACAGGAGCCGGAGCTATATTTGGTGCTTCTGGTGGAGTTATGGAAGCGGCTTTAAGAACAGCATATGTTTTGATAACAGGTGAAGAATTAGATGATATAGATATAGAAATAGTAAGAGGGGTTGAAGGTATTAAAGAAGCAGAAATAAAAATTAATGATGATTTAACACTTAGAGCAGTAGTTGCCCATGGGCTTGGAAATGCCAGAAAGGTATTAGAGAAAATAAAGGCAGGTGAAAAATATCATTTCGTAGAATTTATGGCCTGTCCTGGTGGTTGTATTGGGGGAGGAGGTCAGCCAATTAATACTTCCTTAAGTACTAAAGAAGTTATTAAAAGGCGTATTGAAGCTATCTATGAAGTTGACAGGCAAAGCAAAATACGAAAATCACATGAAAACCCCTATGTGAAAAAATTATATGAAGATTATTTAGGCG
>CAZOON010000094.1:0-6169 GCA_964581445.1 uncultured Halanaerobiales bacterium
AAATAAGATCCCCTGATATCTTTTTAAGGCTCTCCCCTTTAAACTCCAGACTACTATCACTTATACTCCCATTTATATGTGGAGATGAAAGCACACCATCTATCTTTCCATTAATATTAACCTTAGCTTTTAATCTGTTGTCATTTATGAGATCATCTAAATCAAACCCTTCAAGATAATAATCTAATTCTAATAAAGAATCTTCACTTATCTTCCCACTCAAACCTGCCCGGGCCTTACCCTTTGAAAATAAAAGTTTATCAATTATAAAATCTTTACCCTCTTTCCAGGAAAAATCCAGCTTTAAATCGTCTAATTTAATTCTCTTCATATTATCAATGATAAACTCAGTATTATTTGAATTAAGTTTGCCCTTAATCTCAGGGTGATGGATTGGCCCTTTAACTGTTATTTCAGCATCAGTATTACCTCTTAAGGGTAAATCTTTTTTATATCTTCTTAATAAGATGTAATCAATTTTCTTCATATTAAAACTGGCTGATATATAAGGATATATTGTTGTTAATTCCAGTAATCCGTTTCCATTTATATTAGTATCCCCATAATTTACCTTAAAATTATTAAAACTGAGATTTTTTTCCTCATAATGTATATCAGCTTTCAAATCCTTAAAATTATAATCCTGATATTCCCCGTTTTCCATACTAAGATTACCTGTAAGTACAGGAGAATCAAGCGTGGAGCTTAGTGAACCATTAAAATCAAATTTTCCTTCCAGCTCGGATAAACTATTTTCCATATATTTATTCAGAGCTGAAATTTTAAAATTTTCAACCCCCAGAGCAAAGTCCAGAGATTCATTTTTTAAATCATATTCCCCTTCAAAATTAAGTACACCATCCCCTGTATCCAGGTTTCCATTTTCAAACATAAATTTATTATTAGTATACCATAATTCACTCTTAACTTGTTTAAATCGATAATGATTTAAGATAAAATCCCCTACACTAAGCTCACCCACAGTATTAAGATTATCAAAATCCAGTCCTTTCCCGCTGATGATTAAATCACTTTTCAATTTTCCTGATAAATTATTTACATTATTAATATAATTGCTAAATATTCCAAGCTCTAAATCTTTACTCTGTACTTTAATACTATATAGATCTTCTCTCAAATCATAAACACCCTGCAATGATAAAACATTATCATAATTTAAATGCAGGTCAAAATCATCTAAATAAAGTTTTTTAAAATCATATCTCATATGAGTCTTGAAATGACTTATTTCCTCATTATTAATATCTCCCCGGGGAAGATAAAAAGCAATGTCAATTAAAGGATTATCTCTATCCTTCCTGATATTAATATTTATACTCGCAGAGCCATTAAGAGCAATATTATCCTGTACATGATAATCTATTCCTGTATGAGATAAATTAAATTTGTCACTACTTACATTTGCAATAAAACTATTTTCAAAACTTCCGAAATCAAGGCTACCATTAAAAACAAAAGGATTATCTGCAAAAGTAAATTTCATATCTTTTGTTTTAATTAATTCTTTTTTTGAATCAAAAACTATACTGGTATTTAAATTTTTTATTATTTCATCATTGATAAAATTTTTATAATTAATTACACTCTTTCCATCAGTAATTTTTATTTCACCACTATATGTGCTTACCCTGGAGCCAATACCAGCAAAGTTTAACATTGCATACCCATTACCTTCAATATTTTTTATGTTTAAATGATATTTATCAAAATTAAGGTTATTAACATCACTTAATTTAAATACTCCGGATTTCAAACCCCCATTCCAGTGACCATGGTCATAATTGAGCTTTAATTTTAAATCATTTATTTTAAAACTGTTTAGCAGTTTGGAGGGGATATATTTAGAACTAATCTTTAAATTTGTCTGCATCTCAAGCTGTATTTTTTCATCTTCAATAAAGTTGATTTCACCATCTACTTTAAATAATTTCAAATCATTTCTTTGATCATGATAATTAATTACCCCATTTCTAATTAGTATGGCTAATTTGGAAATATTAATTAATTCACGATCATTATTTTCCATATGGGAATCTTTAATATTTAAAATAGGGTCGTTAAGACTAATATAATTAAAACTACTTACAATACGGCCTGTCCCTTTTCTTTTAAATAACTGCCAGAAGTCATAATATATTACTAAACTGGGAGAAACTAAAATCTCTTCATCCTCATTGTTAGTAATTTTTATATCTCTGAAAATAACCTTATTTAAAGGCCAAAAATCAACACTTTTAAAATCAATATTATAATGTAAATTATTTTCTAAATATGAAATAATATCCACTCTAGCCCTGCTAAGTATCTCATTACCATAATAATAAACAAAAGTTATAAATATAGCTGCTATTAATAATAATATAAGAAAAACTACTTTCCAGTTCATATGCAGGGCCTCCAGCTATCTAAATAATATTATATATAAGTTTTTAATGCAAGAATTTAGAAATGTATATATTGGAAAAAATTATAGTCCCTCTTCTTCAGTTTCAGGGGCAACTATATTCAACTCCAATGTCAGGCTCCCTTCGAGCACATAATCTGTGCTTAATTTTTCGTTAATCTCTTCTGCAGACTCTTCTGTATCAAGCTCATCTTTACTTTCTTTATTTTTATTTTTATCTATTAAATCTTCTTTTTCACTGGGTTCATCTTTTTTTAGCATATCTTCCTGCTCATCGTTTTGCTCAAGTTCTGTTTCTTCTGCCTGAGGCATAGAATATGCCGGATAGATATGAACTATTAACTCATTATTTCTTGGCCGCTCGAGATAATCTTTAATCATAGCATCAAAATCTTTATATGTCTCTATTTCAGCCTGTTTCGTCTCTTCATAATTACTGGATTCTATATCTTCAATTTTGGCTGGCAACTGAGAAACACCGGAAAAACCTCCATCTATTACAATACTTGTATAACCTGGCTCAAATTCTTCAGGTATTTTTATCTTCATTTTTTTAACGATAATTTCCTGTCTATATGGATGTAATTTTATTTCTAATTCGAGTTCATCTCCAGGTCTTAGCTCCTCATTTAAAATTTTTGCCTCCTGGATTAAGGCAATATTATCAGTATCCTCTAACTCTATTTCCATATTCAAATCAACAATATTTATCTTTTTAAAAGGATTATAGGAAAGAAGATATAATAAATAATAAAAGTCTGATAAAGATCTACTGGCTATATCACTTCTACTATAATAAATATTAGAAAATGAAATCTCATATTCATCGACATTACTGGCCATGATTTTCATTTTTACACTGGCTGTTCCCTTACCAATTCTATCCAGTGTGCTGTCAATAGCCTGTAAGGCAATATTAGTTCCAAGTATAGTCAAAAAATCTTCATCTTTTACCAATTGCACATTAACATCAGTACTAATTTTTCTATCTTTATCTGTAATAATTAAATTTAAAGGTATTATTTTGGGATAATTGTTAAATTTTCCGGCAATACCTGCACCTCTATCATTATCTATTATACCAACTATCTCTTCCATTGGCGAGCCCAATTTAAATGCTTGAACATCACTGGGGATAATATCAGCAATATAGGCAGGACTAAGTAAATAACTCACTTTACCCTTGTTAGTAAAGGGATGACCAAAGGCTAATAATTCATTCCCATCAATATATGTTAATGTGCCTATTGAGGCAATATTTATATCCCCTCTTGCCAGCTGCACGGCTATAGCACTACCTGGCTTAAGATTATTTATAATCTTCTTATTATCCTGGATATTATTACCGGGCAAAAACTTTAAATTATAATCAGATAATTCTTCTTTAACATTATCCATTGCCCTTCCACTCATCCCTGAGATATAAATAGGGGTTTCTAATGAACTAAATTCTTCATTTTCAGCACTTTCATTTTCAGCACTTTTAATCAATTCCAGCATGTCTTCTATAGGAGTCACCAGTGCATACCTATTATCAGCATATTGCCATCCATAACCGATTGCCCCAATAATTTTATCATCTATATAAACCGGACTCCCACTCATACCAGCTGCAATGCCACCAATCTTTTCAATTTTTTCTCCACTGGCTTTTATTAAAATAAAATCTTTATCCAATCCTCTATCTTTTAATATATCTATAATTTCTATGAAAAATTCTTCCACCTCTGTGCCTTTAAATACTGTTTTAGCAATACCTTCCATTCCCATATTTATTTCATCTAAAGACATGATCTCCTGTGCCTGTATGGAAATTGTAAGCAGAAATAATATTAATATTGAAACAAATAGATTCCTTGCTGCCTGCAAAATATCAAATCCCTTCTATTATTTATAATTTGAACTTATAGCATAATTTAAATTATCGATTTCTTCCAGGGCGCGACCTGTACCACTGGCAACACAGGTAAGCGGGTCTTCAGCAAGAAAAACTGGTATCTGAGTTTTTTCACTTATAAGTTTATCAAAACCTGTAAGGAGAGAGCCGCCTCCTGTCATTATTATACCTTTATCAATAATATCAGATGATAATTCAGGTGGAGTTTTTTCTAAGACACTTCTCACCGCATCAACAATATCACTAAGAGGCTCTTTAAATGCTTCCAGAGTTTCATCTGAAATAATTCTTACATTTTTTGGTAAACCTGATACTATATCTCTACCTCTTATGTCACATTCCCGGGACTCATCCTCTTTACAGGCTGTACCAATTTTCATTTTTATTTCTTCAGCTGTTTTTTCACCAATTATTAAATTATATTTATCTCTTACATATTTAATCAAAGCCTCATCAAATTTATCTCCACCTTTTCTCAGAGATTCACTAACAACTATTGAACCCAGAGAAATTACTGCAATCTCAGAGGTTCCTCCTCCTATATCTATTACCATATTCCCACTGGGCTCAGCAATCGAAAGATTGGCACCTATTGCTGCCGCCAGTGGCTCTTCAATTAAATAAGTTTTTCTTGCCCCTACCTGCATTGAGGCTTCGATAACCGCCCTTTTTTCAACCCCGGTTATACCTGCAGGCACACAAACCATTACAGTAGGTTTAAAAAAATGCTTGTTTTTTATAACAGTAGAAATAAAATGTTTTAACATTATTTCAGTAACCTCAAAATTAGCAATAACCCCGTCTTTAAGGGGCCTGATTGCAACAATATTTCCCGGTGTCCTTCCCAACATACGACGTGCTTCTTTTCCCACAGCCAAAACTTTATCATTATCTCTATCTATGGCCACTACTGATGGTTCCTGTAATACTATTCCATTACCCTTTTCATATACTAAAATATTTGCTGTTCCAAGGTCAATACCAATTTTTCTGGAAAGATTCCACATTTTTACTTCCCCCTAATTAAGCTTAAATCTTCAATATATACATTTCTATAGTAACTTGATTTTTCCTGCATCTATATTGTTATTGCTTATTATTTTTCATCTCTTCATATTTTCTCTTTGTAGCTTCTCCTCCCCGAATGTGTCTCTCTGATTTGTTATATTCCAGGACTTTTTTAACTCTTTCTGCCAGATTTGCATCAATACGTGATAATCTTTCGGTAACATCTTTATGTATCGTACTTTTACTTACACCATATATTTTTGCTGTTTGCCGGACTGTGGCCTTTGTCTCATATATATAATTGGCGACCTCTTTAACCCTTTGTCTAATATAATCTTTCAAGCTAATTCCCCCCACAAAGACCCTTTCTCAATTTATATATATGCATGTATATAAGGGGAATATGTCAAGAATTATATCTACACTTATATATAGTTTCTATTTATATTAAAATTACAAAATTTAAACCCTTTGAAGGAATTTTCCAATTTATATCGAAATATAATTTGTTCCAGATAGGATTTAGTTTGCATTCTGTGAATATATATTTATTAAAGGAGGTGAAATATTTACAAAAGTTAATATTTTTTTCTAAATCCTATTTCTTAATATTGTTAATTTTCATGTCTTTAAAGGAGGTAAAAAAAAATGGGTTCATTCCTCGTAGCTATTGGTACTTTTGCTGGGTTTATTCTTGCCTATAATTTTTATGGCCGTTTTATTAGTGATAAGATATTTAATGTTGACAGCTCAAACAAAACACCAGCACACAAATACGAAGATGGTGTGGATTTTGTTCCCACAGATAAACACATTTTATTCGGACATCATTTTACTTC